>NZ_DAOKZA010000012.1:0-98623 GCF_035325925.1 Azohydromonas sp.
ACTACGGGCTCGAGGCCGACCTGTTCACCGCGGTGCCCGAGCTGGTCGAAAAGCTTTGAGCATCGACAGTCTTCACCTCCGGGGCGCTGCGAGCGCCCCGCATTCCATCCGGAGTCCGACATGACCTACCGTGCCCCCGTCAAGGACATGCTGTTCGCGATGACCGAGCTCGCCGGCCTGGCCCAGGTCGCGCAGTTGCCCGGCTTCGAGGACGCGGGCGTCGAGACCGCACAGGCGGTGCTCGACGAGTGCGCGAAGTTCAACGAAAACGTCGTCGCGCCGCTGAACTGGGAGGGCGACAAGTACCCGTCGTCGTTCCACGACGGCAAGGTCACGACGACGCCGGGATTCAAGGAGGCGTTCCGCCAGTTCGCCGAAGGCGGCTGGCAGGGGTTGCAGCACCCGGCGCAGTTCGGCGGCCAGGGGCTGCCGAAGACGATCGGTGCGGCCTGCGGCGAGATGCTCAACAGCGCCAACCTCAGCTTCGCGCTGTGCCCGCTGCTGACCGACGGCGCGATCGAGGCATTGCTGACCGCCGGCAGCGACGCGCAGAAGGCGCTGTACATCCCGCCGATGATCGAAGGCCGCTGGACCGGCACGATGAACCTCACGGAGCCGCAGGCCGGCAGCGACCTGTCGCTGGTGCGCACACGCGCCGAGCCCCAGCCCGACGGCAGCTACAAGATCTTCGGCACGAAGATCTTCATCACCTACGGCGAGCACGACATGGCCGAGAACATCGTGCACCTGGTGCTGGCGCGCGTGTCCGGGGCGCCCGAGGGCGTCAAGGGCATCAGCCTGTTCATCGTGCCAAAGTTCCTCGTCGACGCCGAGGGCCGGCTGGGCGCGCGCAACGACGTGCACTGCGTCGGCATCGAACACAAGCTGGGCATCAAGGCCAGCCCGACCGCGGTGCTGCAGTACGGCGACGGCACGGCGGCGAACGACGTGAACGGCACCGGGCCCGGTGCCGTGGGCTACCTCGTCGGCCAGGAGAACCGCGGCCTCGAGTACATGTTCATCATGATGAACGCCGCGCGCTACGCGGTGGGCATGCAAGGCATCGCGCTGGCCGAGCGTGCGTACCAGAAGGCCGTGGCCTACGCGCGCGAGCGCGTGCAGTCGCGCCCGGTCGACGGCTCGATGAACAAGGCGGCGCCGATCATCCACCACCCCGACGTGCGACGCATGCTGATGACGATGCGCGCCTACACCGAGGGTTGCCGGGCGATGGCCGCGGTGGCCGCCGCCGCCTACGACGCCGCGCACGCGCACCCCGACGCGGGGGTTCGCGCGCAGAACCAAGCCTTCTACGAGTTCATGGTGCCCCTGGTCAAGGGCTACAGCACCGAGATGAGCCTCGAGGTGGCGAGCCTGGGCGTGCAGGTGCACGGCGGCATGGGCTTCATCGAGGAGACCGGCGCGGCGCAGTACCTGCGCGACGCGAAGATCCTGACCATCTACGAAGGCACGACCGCGATCCAGGCCAACGACCTGGTGGGGCGCAAGACGGCGCGCGACGGCGGCGCCACCGCCAGGGCGATCGCCGCGCGCGTCGAGGCCACCGAAGGGGATCTGGCCGCGGCCGGCAGCGTCGCGGCGCGCGCGATGCTCAAGCACCTGCGCGCGGGGCGCCAGGCCTACCTCGAGGTGGTCGACTTCATCGTCGCGAACACGCGAGCCAATCCGAACGCTGCGTTCGCCGGCTCGGTGCCGTACCTGATGCTCGCCGGCAATTTAATGGCCGGCTGGCAGATGGCGCGTGCGCTGCTGGCTGCCGAACGCGCGCTGGCCGCCGGCCGGGACATCGCCTTCATGCAGGCCAAGGTGGCGACCGCGCGCGTGTACGCCGAGCACATCCTCAGCAAGGCGCCCGGATGGCGCGACAGCATCGTCGACGGCGCCGAGGGCGTCGCGTCGATGGCGCTCGAGGCGTTCTGAACCGTTGCGCCACCGTGTCGCCCGCGTGACCGCGCGCGGGCGGCGTGATCGCGCACACTGCCGGCGCCCGTCACCAGGAGACCTTCGTGCCCTTGCCCCCCGTGTTCGCCCGTGTGCGCCTGCCCGTGATCGGCGCGCCGCTGTTCATCGTCAGCAATCCCGGGCTCGTCGTCGCCCAGTGCACCGCGGGCGTCGTCGGCTCGATGCCGGCGCTCAACGCCCGGCCCGCGTCGCAGCTCGACGAGTGGCTGGCCGAGATCACCGAGACGCTGGCGGCCTGGGACCGCGACCATCCCGACCGGCCTGCCGCGCCGTTCGCGATCAACCAGATCGTGCACAAGAGCAACGACCGGCTCGACCACGACATGCAGGTGTGCGCGAAGTACAGGGTGCCGATCGTGATCACGTCGCTGGGTGCACGCACCGACGTCAACGACGCGGTGCACGGCTGGGGCGGTGTCGTGCTGCACGACGTGATCAACAACGCCTTCGCGCACAAGGCCGTCGACAAGGGGGCCGACGGGCTGATCGCGGTGGCCGCCGGCGCCGGCGGCCACGCCGGCGTCAAGAGCCCGTTCGCGCTGGTGCAGGAGATCCGCGAATGGTTCGACGGCCCGCTCGCGTTGTCGGGCGCGATAGCCACCGGCGGCGGCGTGCTCGCCGCGCAGGCGATGGGTGCCGACTTCGCCTACATCGGCTCGGCGTTCATCGCCACCGACGAGGCGCGCGCCTCCGGCGCCTACAAGCAGTGCATCGTCGACAGCACCAGCGACGACATCGTCTACTCGAGCCTGTTCACCGGCGTGCACGGCAACTACCTGAAGCCGTCGATCCGCGCCGCCGGGCTGGACCCCGACCACCTGCCCGACGGCGACGTCAGCACGATGGACTTTGCCAGCGGTGGCGCCGCCAAGGCGTGGAAGGACATCTGGGGCTGCGGCCAGGGCATCGGCGCGGTGCACGCGGTGCTGCCGGCGGGCGAACTGGTGGCACGCCTGCAGCGCGAGTACCACGCGGCGCGCGACAGGTTGTCGCTTCGCTGAGCGGGACACCGGCCGGGCCGGGGCCCGGTGGCGGCGCGCCGCGTCGCGCGGCGCTCGCTGCGCGTGGATCGCACGCCACGTGCATCTCGGTTGTCAGCAAAGTCGAAGGGTTGACGGTGTCCAATCCCGGCGCGGTCGGGGAAAACCGGAGTAAAGTCGCGGCCGTGATCTGAGGTCCTTCCCGTCCCCTTGCTGGTCCAGGCCACCCGGTCTGGTGCGAAACGAACAGCAAGGCGGGTCGCAATCCGCCAACCGGTGAAGCCGGGTCGCGGAAGGTTTTGACAACCCATCGGAGCCCTGGAAACCGGGGCGAAAGGTGAGCGAGCGATGATGCAGCAGTACCGGGGCAACTCGTACCTGTTCGGCGGCAACGCCTCCTACGTCGAGGAACTGTACGAGGCCTACCTCGACAACCCCGGCAGCGTGCCCGACAACTGGCGCGCCTACTTCGACAACCTGCAGCACGTGCCCGCCGTCGACGGCAGCGAGGCGCGCGACGTCGCGCACGCCCCGGTGGTCGAGTCGTTCGCGCAGCGCGCCAAGGCCAACGCGTTCGCGGTCAAGACCACCAGCGCCGACCTGGCGATCGCGCGCAAGCAGGTTCACGTCCAGAGCCTGATCGCCGCCTACCGATTCCTCGGCAGCCGCTGGGCCGACCTCGACCCGCTCAAGCGCCAGGAGCGCCCGAAGATTCCCGAACTGGAGCCGGCGTTCTACGACCTGACCGAGTCCGACATGGACTTGACGTTCAGCGCGACGAACACCTACTTCACCAAGGCCGAGGACATGACCCTGCGCGAGATCGTGCAGGCCTTGCGCGAGACGTACTGCGGCACCATCGGCGCCGAGTTCATGCACATCACCGACCCGGCCGAGAAGCGCTGGTGGCAGGAGCGGCTCGAGTCGATCCGCAGCAAGCCCAGCTTCACGGCCGAGCAGAAGAAGCACATCCTCGACCGCCTGACCGCCGCCGAGGGGCTCGAGCGCTACCTGCACACCAAGTACGTCGGCCAGAAGCGCTTCTCGCTCGAAGGCGGCGAGAGCTTCATCGCCTCCATGGACGAGTTGGTGCAGCGCGCCGGCGCGCAGGGTGTGCAGGAGATCGTCATCGGCATGGCGCACCGCGGCCGACTGAACGTGCTCGTCAACACGCTGGGCAAGATGCCCAAGGACCTGTTCGCCGAGTTCGAGCACACCGCGCCCGAGCACCTGCCTGCGGGCGACGTCAAGTACCACCAGGGCTTCTCCAGCGACGTGTCGACCGCCGGCGGGCCGGTGCACCTGAGCCTGGCGTTCAACCCGTCGCACCTGGAGATCGTCAACCCGGTCGTCGAAGGCTCGGTGCGCGCGCGCCAGGACCGTCGCGGCGACAAGGAGGGCCTGCAGGTGCTGCCCGTGCTGGTGCACGGCGACGCGGCCTTCGCCGGCCAGGGTGTCGTGATGGAGACGCTGGCGCTGGCGCAGACGCGCGGCTACTACACCGGCGGCACGCTGCACCTGGTGATCAATAACCAGATCGGCTTCACCACCAGCGACCCGCGCGACACGCGCTCGACGCTGTACTGCACCGACGTCGTGAAGATGATCGAGGCGCCGGTGCTGCACGTCAACGGCGACGACCCCGAGGCGGTGGTGCTGTGCACGCAGCTGGCGATGGACTACCGCCAGCGGTTCAAGAAGGACGTGGTGGTCGACATCGTGTGCTTCCGCAAGCTCGGCCACAACGAACAGGACACGCCGAGCCTGACGCAGCCGCTGATGTACAAGAAGATCGCCAAGCACCCGGGCACGCGCAAGCTCTACGGCGACAAGCTCGTGCTGCAGGGCGTGATGGCCGAGGGCGGCCCCGACGAGATGGCCAAGTCGTTCCGCGCCGCGATGGACGCCGGCCGCCACACCGCCGACCCGGTGCTGACCAACTTCAAGAGCAAGTACGCGGTCGACTGGGCGCCGTTCCTCGGCAAGAAGTGGACCGACACCGCCGACACCGCGCTGCCGCTGGCCGAGGTCAAGCGCCTGGCCGAACGCATCACCACGGTGCCGGCCAACTTCAAGCTGCACCCGCTGGTGGAGAAGGTGCTCGCCGACCGCGCGGCGATGGGTCGCGGCGAGATCAACGTCGACTGGGGCATGGGCGAGCACCTGGCCTACGCGTCGCTGGTGGCCAGCGGATACGCGGTGCGCCTGTCGGGCGAGGACTGCGGGCGCGGCACCTTCGTGCACCGGCACGCGGTGCTGCACGACCAGAACCGCGAACGCTACGACGAAGGCACCTACGTGCCGCTGGCCAACGTCGCCGACAACCAGGCGCCGTTCACGGTGATCGACTCGATCCTGTCCGAGGAGGCGGTGCTCGGCTTCGAGTACGGCTACGCGTCGGCCGAGCCGAACACGCTGACGATCTGGGAGGCGCAGTTCGGCGACTTCGCCAACGGCGCGCAAGTCGTCATCGACCAGTTCATCGCCTCGGGCGAGGTCAAGTGGGGCCGCGTCAACGGGCTGGTGCTGATGCTGCCGCACGGCTACGAGGGGCAGGGGCCGGAGCACTCGTCGGCGCGGCTCGAGCGCTTCCTGCAGCTCTGCGCCGAGCACAACATGCAGGTGTGCCAGCCGAGCACGCCCGCGCAGATCTTCCACCTGCTGCGCCGGCAGATGGTGCGCATGTTCCGCAAGCCGCTGGTGATCATGACGCCCAAGTCGCTGCTGCGCAACAAGGACGCGACCTCGCCGCTGGCGGAGTTCACGAAGGGCGAATTCCGCACCGTGATCGGGCCGCAGCGCGCCGAGGTGGTCGGCGAGAAGGTCAAGCGCGTCATCGTCTGCTCGGGCAAGGTCGTGTACGACCTGCTCAAGCGCCGCGACGAGAAGAAGGCGTGGGACGTCGCGGTCGTGCGCGTCGAGCAGCTCTATCCGTTCCCGCACAAGGCCTTCGCTGCCGAGCTGAAGCGCTTCCCGAACGCCACCGAGGTCGTGTGGTGCCAGGACGAACCGCAGAACCAGGGGGCCTGGTTCTTCGTGCAGCACTACATCCACGAGAACATGGCCGACGGTCAGAAGCTCGGCTACGCCGGGCGGCCGGCGAGCGCGTCGCCCGCGGTCGGCTACAGCCACCTGCACCAGGAGCAGCAGAAGGCGCTGGTCGACCAGGCGTTCGGCAAGCTCAAGGGATTCGTGCTGACGAAATAGCACCACCTCGAAGCGCCTGCGGCGCCTGCCTCGCGGGGCACCGCCGGCGGACCGGCGAAGCCGGATCCGCGGCGGCCGCTTGACGGGCGCGTGTCACCCCCGGAAAGAACATCATGGCAATCGTTGAAGTGAAGGTCCCGCAGCTGTCCGAGTCGGTCGCCGAGGCGACCCTGTTGCAGTGGAAGAAGAAGCCCGGCGAGGCCGTGGCGATGGACGAGATCCTGATCGAGATCGAGACCGACAAGGTCGTGCTCGAGGTGCCGGCGCCGGCCGCAGGCGTGCTCGCCGCGCTCGTCGTCGGTGACGGCGGCACCGTCACCAGCGACCAGGTCATCGCGAGGATCGACACCGAGGCCAGCGTCGGCGTCGCACCGGTGGCAGCGCCCTCGCCGGCACCGTCGCCCGCCGCCGCACCGGTCCCCGCGGCGCCGGCCGGCGCCGCGAAGTCCGCCGTCGCGATGCCGGCGGCGGCCAAGCTGATGGCCGACCACGGGGTGCCCGCCGGTTCGGTGGCCGGCACCGGCAAGGACGGCCGCGTGACCAAGGGCGACGTGCTCGGTGCGATCGCGGCGCCGCCGCTCGCCGCGGCACCGGCGGGCGTGCCGGTCGCCGCGGCGATGGCCAAGCCGCTGCCGCCGGTGGCCGCGCCGCTGAAGCTCAACCTCGGCGACCGTCCCGAGCAGCGCGTGCCGATGACGCGGCTGCGCGCACGCGTGGCCGAGCGGCTGCTGCAGTCGCAGGCCACCAACGCCATCCTCACCACCTTCAACGAGGTCAACATGGCCCCGGTGATGGAGATGCGCAAGCGGTTCCAGGACCGTTTCGAGAAGGAGCACGGCGTCAAGCTCGGCTTCATGAGCTTCTTCGTCAAGGCGGCGGTGCACGCGCTGAAGAAGTACCCGATCCTCAACGCCTCGGTCGACGGTAACGACATCGTCTACCACGGCTACTTCGACATCGGCATCGCGGTGGGGTCGCCGCGCGGGCTGGTGGTACCGATCCTGCGCAACGCCGACCAGCTGACCTTCGCCGAGGTCGAGAAGAAGATCGCCGAGTTCGGCGTCAAGGCCAAGGACGGCAAGCTCGGCCTCGAGGAGCTGACCGGCGGCACGTTCTCGATCAGCAACGGCGGCGTGTTCGGCTCGATGCTGTCGACGCCGATCATCAACCCGCCGCAGAGCGCGATCCTCGGCGTGCACGCGACCAAGGACCGCGCCGTCGTCGAGAACGGCCAGATCGTGATCCGCCCGATCAACTACCTCGCGATGTCGTACGACCACCGCATCATCGACGGCCGCGAGGCCGTGCTCGGACTGGTGGCGATGAAGGAGGCGCTGGAGGATCCGGCGCGCCTGCTGTTCGACATCTGAACGTCGTTGTCGCGTCGAACCCGGGAGCACCGCGATGAACCTCGCCGACGAACTCGCCAAGCTCGAGGCCCTGCACGCGAAGGGGGCCCTCAACGACGACGAGTTCGCGCGCGCGAAGGCGCGGCTGCTCGCCGACCGGCCACCGCCGCCAGCCCCGCCGCCGGCGGTGGCGGCGATCAACACGCTGCGCCGCAACCGCACCGACAAGTGGCTCGGCGGTGTGTGCGGCGGGCTGGCGCTGACCACCGGTGTCGACTCGTGGATCTGGCGCCTGCTGTTCGCGCTGCTGGCGCTGTTCGGCGGCGCCGGCCTGCTCATCTACCTGCTGCTGTGGATCTTCGTGCCGCTCGAAGACTGAACCGCCAGCGCTGACCCCCACCACCATGTCCAGCAAGAACTTCGACGTCATCGTCATCGGCGGCGGCCCCGGCGGCTACATCGCCGCCATCCGCGCCGCTCAGCTCGGCTTCGCCACCGCCTGCATCGACGAGTGGACCAACGCCGCCGGCGGCCCGGCGCCGGGTGGCACCTGCACCAACGTCGGCTGCATCCCCAGCAAGGCGCTGCTGCAGTCGAGCGAGCACTTCGAGCACGCGGGCAAGCACTTCGCCGCGCACGGCATCGGCCTGAAGGACCTCAGCATCGACGTCGCGAAGATGCTCGCGCGCAAGGATACCGTCGTGAAGCAGAACAACGACGGCATCCTCTACCTGTTCAAGAAGAACAAGGTCGGCTTCTTCCATGGCCGCGGCTCGTTCGTCAAGGCCGTCGACGACGGGTACGAGATCGCGGTGGCCGGCGCGGCCAACGAGACGCTGGTCGGCAAGCAGGTCATCGTCGCCACCGGATCGACCGCGCGCGCGCTGCCCGGCGTCGCGTTCGACGAGCAGCGCATCCTCAGCAACGACGGGGCGCTGCGCATCCCCGCGGTGCCGAAGACGCTGGGGCTGATCGGCTCGGGCGTGATCGGGCTCGAGATGGGGTCGGTGTGGCGGCGCCTGGGCGCGCAGGTGACCGTGCTCGAAGCGCTGCCGACCTTCCTCGGCGCGGTCGACGAGCAGATCGCCAAGGAGGCGCACAAGGCGTTCACCAAGCAGGGGCTCAGGATCGAGCTCGGCGTCAAGGTCGGCGAGGTGAACGCCGGCGCGGACGGCGTCACGGTGGCCTACACCGACGCCAAGGGCGCCGCGCAGTCGCTGCAGGTCGAGCGCCTGATCGTCTCGATCGGCCGGGTGCCGAACACCACGGGGTTGAATGCCGAAGCCGTCGGCCTGCGGCTCGACGAACGCGGCGCCATCGTCGTCGATGACGATTGCCGCACGAACCTGCCCGGCGTGTGGGCGGTCGGCGACGTGGTGCGCGGGCCGATGCTCGCGCACAAGGCCGAGGAGGAGGGCGTCGCGGTAGCCGAACGCATCGCCGGCCAGCACCCGCACGTCGACTTCAACACCGTGCCGTGGGTCATCTACACCAGCCCCGAGATCGCGTGGGTCGGCCAGACCGAGCAGCAGCTCAAGGCCGCGGGCCGCGCCTACCGCGCCGGCACCTTCCCGTTCAGCGCCAACGGTCGCGCGCGCGCGCTCGGCGACACCACCGGCATGGTCAAGTTCCTCGCCGACGCCGGCACCGACGAGATCCTCGGCGTGCACATCGTCGGGCCGATGGCCAGCGAGCTGATCGCCGAGGCGGTCGTCGCGATGGAGTTCCGCGCCAGCAGCGAGGACATCGCGCGCATCTGCCACGCGCACCCGTCGCTGTCGGAGGCGACCAAGGAGGCCGCGCTGGCGGTCGACAAGCGCACGCTGAACTTCTGACGCCGGTGGGCGTGCGCCAGGCCTACCAGCGCGCCCTGCGCGAGCGCGGGTTCCTGCCCGACCCGGCGCAGCTGCGCGCGGTCGATGCGCTCGAGCGCTGCGAGAACGAGTGGATCGCCTACCTGGCGCGGCGTCGCACCGCGCTGCAGCGCATGTTCGTGAAGCCGCCGATCCCGCGCGGCGTGTACATGTTCGGCGGCGTCGGGCGCGGCAAGAGCTTCCTGATGGACTGCTTCTTCCAGTCGGTGCCGCTCAAGCGCAAGACGCGACTGCACTTCCACGAGTTCATGCGCGAGGTGCACCGCGAGTTGCAGGAGCTCAAGGGCACCGCGAACCCGCTCGACGAGCTCGGCGCGCGCATCGCGCGGCGCTTCCGGCTGATCTGCTTCGACGAGTTCCACGTCGCCGACGTCACCGACGCGATGATCCTGCACCGCCTGCTCAAGGCGCTGTTCGACCACCGCGTGAGCATCGTCACGACGTCGAACTTCCACCCCGACGGCCTGTACCCGAACGGGCTGCACCGCGACCGCATCCTGCCGGCGATCTCGCTGCTCAAGGACCGGCTCGAGGTGATCGACGTCGACGCCGGCACCGACTACCGCCAGCGTGCGCTCGAGAAGCTGCGCACCTACCACACGCCGCTCGGGCCGGCCGCCGACGCGGCGATGACGACGGCCTTCGAGCAGATCGCCGACGCGAGCGACGAGGACCCGGCGCTGCGCATCGAACACCGCACGCTGCACGCGCGTCGTCGCGCCGGCGGCGTCGTGTGGTTCGACTTCAGGACCCTGTGCGGCGGGCCGCGCTCGCAGAACGACTACCTGGAGCTGGCGTCGCGCTTCCACACCGTGCTGCTGTCGGGGGTGCCGCAGATGCCGCCGAAGCTGGCCAGCGAGGCACGCCGCTTCACCTGGCTGGTCGACGTGCTGTACGACCGGCGTGTGCGGCTGGTGCTGTCGGCGGCGGTCGAGCCCGAGCAGCTGTACACCGAAGGGCCGCTGGCGCACGAGTTTCCCCGCACCGTCTCGCGGCTGCACGAGATGCAGTCGGCCGAGTACGTCGCCCAGGGCAAGCGCCAGGTCGACACGCGGCTGACCTGAGCTTCGCCGGCCACGCTGCCTGCTACTTCGACTTCGGCAGCGTCTCGACCTTGATCATCGCCAGCGACAGGTTGTCGCCGCCGCCGCGCGCGCGGCGGCGGGCCTTCTCGACGAGCAGCTCGCTGGCCTCGCGCACCGGCAGCTCGTTGACCACCTCGCCGAACTCGGTCGGCGTGAAGTAGTGCCACAGGCCGTCGCTGCAGGCCAACAGCGTGTCGCCGATCTCGAGCCGCTCGATGTGCGCCAGCGTCACCGGCGGGTCCTGCTGCGTGCCCAGGCAGCCGGTGAGCAGGTTGGCCTGCGGGTGCGCGTTGGCCTCGTCCTCGCTGAGTTCACCGTCCTCGAGCAGCCGCTGCACGTACGAGTGGTCGGTCGTGCGGCCGATCATCTCGGCGCCGCGGAAGTGGTAGACGCGCGAGTCGCCGGCGTGGGCCACGTCGCAGCGCAGCCCGGGCGTGATGAGGAACGTCGCCAGCGTGCTGTGCGGTTCCTCCTCGGCGGTGATCGCGGTGAGCTTGATCATCAGGTGCGCCTCGAGCACCAACTGCCGCAGCAACTCGGCCGGGTCGTCGTGCGTCGGCGAAAAGCGCTCGAACAGCTGCCGCGCGGTCAGCAGCACCTGGTCGGCGGCCTTGCGACCGCCGCTCTTGCCCCCCATGCCGTCGGCGAGCACGGCCAGCGCGCAGCCGGCGGCACGCTCGTGCACCAGGATCTGCACCTGGTCCTGCTGGTACAGCCGGTCCCCGCGATGCAACGCGGTGGCTGCCGAAAGCCGATAAGCCAGGGTGGCTTTGGTCATGGCGAGCAATATACGGCAGCGCCTGCGTCGCCACCGCGTGCGAAAGCTACACTCGACGACGCTTCGCGATGGACGACAACCTGCACTCGCCGCAGCGCCAGCTCATCGAGCTGCGCATCGAACACGCCGACCTCGACGACCTGATCGACCGCGCAGCGCTCGACCGGCCCGTCGACGACCTGGTGCTGCGTCGGCTGAAGAAGCGCCGCCTGCTGCTGCGCGACCAGATCGCGCGTCTCGAGGCGCAGCTCGATCCGCCCGAGCCGGCGTGATCTTGCCCCGCCCCGAAGCGCCTTCGACGCCTCCCCCCCGGGGGGGCGCCGCCAGCGGAACGGCGAAGCCGGATCCGCCGCGGCCGCTCGAAGGGCCTGCGCCCGGTTCGTGGCGCGGGTTCGGGCAGGGCCGTGCTGACGTTTGCGGCGTGGCGTGATGGCCGCGCACGACGACGCGGGAACGCTCGAACTCGAGCAGGCGGTCGACGCGGCGTTCGCTGCGGGCGGGCCGCTGGCGCGTGCCGACGCGGGTTACGTCGAGCGCGACGTGCAGCAGGTGTTCGCACGTGCCGTCGCGCGTGCGATCGAGGCGCGCACGGCGCTCGTCGTCGAGGCGGGCACGGGGGTCGGCAAGACCTTCGCGTACCTGGTGCCGCTGCTGTTGTCGGGGCGGCGCGCGCTGGTCAGCACCGCGACCAAGAGCCTGCAGGACCAGCTGTTCGGCCGCGACCTGCCACGACTGGCGCAGGCGCTGCGCGTGCCGGCACGGCTCGCGCTGCTCAAAGGCCGCGCCAGTTACCTGTGCCTGCACCGCCTCGATCAGGCGCGCCGGGGCGCGCAACTGCCCGATCGCCTGTCGGTGCGCGCGCTCGCCCGCGTCGAGCAGTGGGCGCCGACGACACGCGGCGGCGACCTCGCCGAACTCACCGGGCTCGACGAACGCTCGCCGGTGATCCCGTTGGTCACGTCGACGCGAGACAACTGCCTGGGCAGCGACTGCCCGCGCTGGCGCGACTGCCACGTGATGGCCGCGCGGCGCGAGGCGATGGCCGCGGACATCGTCGTCGTCAACCACCATCTGTTCTTCGCCGACCTCGCGCTGCGCGACAGCGGCGTCGCCGAGCTGCTGCCTACGGTCGACGTGGCGATCTTCGACGAAGCGCACCAGCTCGTCGAGGCCGGCGTGCAGTTCCTCGGTCGCAGCCTGGGCAGCGCGGCGGTCATCGACTTCGCGCGCGACCTGCTCGCCGCCGGCCTGCAGCACGCGCGCGGGCTGCAGCCCTGGGCCGAGCTGGCCACCGCGTGCGACCGCGCCGCGCGCGAGCTGCGGCTGGCCGCCGGCGCCGGGATGCGCGACGTGCGCGGCACGCTCAAGCGCCGCTGGGCCGAAGTCGCCGGCGGTGACGGATTCGATCGCGCGCTCGCGGCGCTGGCCGCCGGGGCCGACGATGCCGCCGCGGCGCTGGACACGGTCAGCGAACTCGCGCCCGACTTCCCCAAGCTGCGCCAGCGCTCCGGCGACTTCGCGCAGCGGGCACGCCAGTTCGCCTCGCCCTGCGACGCCGACCGCGTGCGCTGGATCGACCTCACCGCGCTGCACGTGCGGCTGGTCGAGTCGGCGCTGGACATTCGCGAGGCGCTCGACGCGCAGCGCGCCGCGGCACCGAAGGCGTGGGTCTTCACGTCGGCGACGCTCGGCGACGACGAGCGCCTGACCTGGTTCACCGGGCCGAGCGGGCTCGCCGACGCGACCACGCTCAAGCTCGGTAGCCCGTTCGACTACGCGGCGCATGCGCGCCTGTGGGTGCCGGCGCGGCTGCCGCGCCCGGGCGACACGGCGCACGCGCAGGCGGTGGCGCGCGTGGCGGCGCGGTGCGCGGGGGCGCTCGGCGGGCGCACCTTCGTGCTGACCACGACGCTGCGCGCGCTGGCGCTTGTCGCCGACACGCTGGCCGGGCAGCTGGCGGCCGCCGGCGAACGCCTCGAGGTGCTGGTGCAGGGCAGCGAACCGAAGCGCGCACTGCTGCAGCGTTTCCTGGCCCGTCCCGCGTCGGTGCTGGTGGGGTCCCAGAGCTTCTGGGAAGGCATCGACGTACGCGGCGACGCGCTGCAGTGCGTGATCATCGACAAGCTGCCGTTCCCGCCGCCGAACGACCCGCTGGTCGAAGCGCGGGTGCGGCAGATCGAGCGTGCCGGCGGTTCGGCGTTCAACGGCTACTTCGTCGCCGAGGCGGCGGTGTCGCTGAAGCAGGGCGCCGGGCGGCTGATCCGCAGCGAGACCGACCGCGGCCTGCTCGTCGTGTGCGACCCGCGGCTGACGCAGATGGGCTACGGTGCGCGGCTGCGCGCGGCGCTGCCGCCGATGCCGCTGCTGCGCGACGAGGCCGAGGCCATGGACTGGCTGGCGCGCCTCGCCGCCGCACGGGCCTAGCGGCTCACCACAGGCGCCACCACGAGCGGTCGCGCTCGACCAGCCCGTCGCGCAGGAATCGGCTGTCGGGGAAGTTCAGCTTCAGCACGCGTTCGACGTCGTCGCGCAGCGGCGCCAGCCCGAGCTGGTCGTAGCTGCGCGCCAGCAGGTACAGCGCCTCCTCGGCGGCCGGTGCCTGGCGGTACTCCTGCAGCGCGTACTGCGCGCGGTTCGCCGCGGCGACGAACGCGCCGCGCCGGTAGTAGTAGCGCGCGACGTGCACCTCGTACTCGGCCAGCGCATTGACGATGTAGTCCATGCGCACGCGCGCGTCGTCGGCGTACTTCGACTGCGGGTACGCGTCGACGAGCTGCTTGAACGACTGGTAGGCCTCGCGCGAGGCCTGCTGGTCGCGCTCGGACAGTTCCTGGCCCGACAGCCTGCCGAACAGCCCGAGGTTGTCCACGAAATTGACCATGCCGCGCAGGTACATCGCGTAGTCGATCGCCGGGCTCGACGGGTGCAGGCGGATGAAACGGTCGAGCCCGGTGATCGCAGCCTCGCGCTCGCCCGACTTCCAGCGCGCGTACGCGAGGTCGAGCTGCGCCTGCTGCGCCAGCAGGGTGCCGGCGGCGCGCCCCTCGACGCGCTGCAGCGCGGCGATCGCGCGGTCGTAGCTGCCCGAGGTCATGTCGTCGCGGGCCTCTGCATACAATTGCTCGACCGCCTGCGTCGTGTTGTCGTCGCGCGGCTTGCCGGCGCAGGCCGCGAGCAGCGCGATCACCGTCAGCACGACGACCTTCGATGCGGCGCGCAGGCCGCGGCGAGTCCCAGGTTCCAAGCTCATCGTTCGCGTCGGCGGCGCCGACGTCCGCTCCACAGCAAGACAGCGCGCAGTGTAATGGCGACCCCGCCCGAGGCCGGCCCCCTGCCCGACGCCGACGCGCCCGACGACGAGGCGCCGGACGAGGCCGGCACGGTCGAGCAGCGCGAATGCGTCGCCGACGCCGCGCTGCACGGCGTGCGGCTCGACAAGGCGCTGGTGGCCATCGCCCCGGAGTTTTCGCGCAGCCACCTGCAGTCGCTGCTCGAGCGCGGCCACGTGCGTGTCGACGGTCGGCGCGCGACCAGCGCGTCGCGCGCGGTGCGCGCGGGCCAGCGGCTGGCGCTCGACCTGGTGCCCACGGCGCAGGCGCTGGCGTTTCGGCCGCAGGCGATGGCACTGGCGATCGTGCACGAGGACGCGCACCTGCTGGTGCTCGACAAGCCCGCCGGACTGGTCGTGCATCCGGCGCCGGGGCACTGGGCCGGCACGCTGGTCAACGCGCTGCTGGCCCACCACGCGCAGGCGGCGATGCTGCCGCGCGCCGGCGTCGTGCACCGGCTCGACAAGGACACCTCGGGCCTGATGGTCGTGGCCAAGACGCTGCCGGCGATGACCGCGCTGGTGCGCGCGATCGCCGCGCGCGAGGTGCAGCGCGAGTACCAGGCGCTGGCGCAGGGCGACGTCGGCGCGGCGCCGTTCAGCGTCGATGCACCGATCGGGCGCGACCCGCGGTCGCGCGTGCGCATGGCGGTGCTCGCCGGCGGCAAGCCGGCACGCACCGACGTGATGCCGCTGGCGCGCGCGCTGGGTGCGAGCGCGCTGTGGTGCCGGCTGCACAGCGGCCGCACGCACCAGATCCGCGTGCACCTGGCGCATCGCGGTCATCCGTTGGTCGCCGACGCGCTGTACGGCGGCGCGCCGGCGCTGGGCCTGCAGCGCCAGGCACTGCACGCGGCGCGGCTGGGCTTCGCGCACCCGCACGACGGCCGCTGGTGCGCCTTCGCCGTCCAGCCGCCGGGCGACCTCGCGTCGGCCTGGCAACGGGTGCTCGACGCGGCCGGCGTCACCGCGGCTACAATCCGGCCCAATCACTACGAGCGGTGATCGCCGTCACCACGGCGTCACCCGCGGGTCACCGGCCCAAGGCGCTTCCCGCCGGCGAGCGCGAGCGCGCGGGCCGTGACGGCCACGCACGACGACTGACCCCACCGGATCGTTGTCACGACCACTGCTTCGCCCAGGAACGCGTGTGCCGGTGGCGGCCCGAGCCGCCCGGCCGGCACGATCACCTCCCGACCGCGCTGAGCCCGGCCGTCGCTGGCGGGCCCGAGTCCACTGCCGATGAACACCCACCAAGCCAAGCGCGTGCTCGAGACCGCGCTGATCTGCGCGCAGCAGCCCCTGTCGCTGCGTGAGTTGCGCACGCTGTTCGACGACCAGGTCGGCGCCGACACGCTGCGCACGCTGCTCGACGAACTGGCCCAGGACTGGCAGGGGCGCGGGGTCGAGCTGGCGACGCTCGCGTCGGGCTGGCGCTTCCAGAGCCGGCCCGAGATGCGCGAGTACCTCGACCGCCTGAACCCGGAGAAACCGCCGCGCTACTCGCGCGCCGCGATGGAGACGCTGGCCATCATCGCCTACCGTCAGCCGGTCACGCGCGGCGACATCGAGGACATTCGCGGCGTCACGGTCAGCAGCCAGATCGTCAAGCAGCTCGAGGACCGCGGATGGATCGAGATCATCGGCCACCGTGACGCACCGGGACGTCCGGCGCTGTACGCCACGACACGGCAGTTCCTCGACGACCTCGGGCTGGCCAGCCTGGCGCAGCTGCCCGCGCTCGACGGCGCCGGATCGGCCGCGTCGGCGCTGGGCGAGGCGCTGCCGGGGCAGCCGTCGCTGCCGCTCGAAGGCGACCAGTGCGCCGGCGATCACGACGCCGCGGCCGGCGCCGATGCCGTCGCTGCGGTCGACGACGCGATCGACGCCGGCACTGCGCCGGCCGCCGTGCCCGGCGACGCCGACGACGCGCGCCCCGGCGCCGGCGACACGGCCCTTGCCGACATCCCCGACACCCCCGACCACCTGCAAACGGCTCCGCACGCATGAACAGCACCGAACCAGATGTCCCGCTGACGCCGCCTCCAGGCGACGACGAAGTCGTGCGGCAAGACGAGGCGCCGGCGGGCGAGGCGGCACCGCGTCCGCGCCGGCAACCGCGCAAGACGCTGGTGGCCGAGCGCGCCGACGCGGGCGCTTCCGAGGCGGCGACGTCGGACGGCCCGCCCGCGACGGCACCCGACACGGTGGCACCTGCGCCTGCAGGCGCGGTGGACGACGGCCGGCAAGAGACGGCCGACGCCGCGCCGAGCGGTGCGTCCGAAGCGCCGGCCGCGGGGGAAGAACGCGACCGGGCGGCGCGACGCGGCCGGCGTCGCGGCCGACGCGGGCGCGGCACGCGCGAGGCCGCCGGCGAGCGCGTGGAGCGTGGCGAAGGGGCCGACGTCGCCAACGACACCGAAGTCGCGGGCGACGGCGACGCGATCGCGACGGCGCCGGTGGCGCTCGCCGACGACCCGCGCGAGGTGTTCGGCGCGGTGCTGTCGGGCGCGTTCGACGCTGAGCCCGACGCCGCCGACGTGCCGGCGGCACCGCACAAGCGCGTGCTTGCCGCCGAACCCGATGCGCCGAAGCTGCACAAGGTGCTGGCGCAGGCCGGCATCGGCTCGCGTCGCGACATGGAACAGATGATCGTCGAGGGGCGCATCACGGTGAACGGCGAACCGGCGCACATCGGGCAGCGCATCAGCTGGGGCGACCAGATCAAGGTCGGTGGCAAGCCGATCAAGGTGCGCATCGCGCCGCCACCGCCGCGCGTGCTGGCCTACCACAAGCCGGTGGGCGAGGTCGTCACGCACGACGACCCGCAGCAGCGTCCCACCGTGTTCCGCCGCCTGCCGCGATTGCACCAGGGCAAGTGGCAGTCGGTCGGGCGACTCGACATCAACACCGAGGGCCTGCTGCTGTTCACGAACTCGGGTGAGCTGGCCAACCAGCTGATGCACCCGCGCTTCGGCGTCGAGCGCGAGTACGCGGTGCGCGTGCTCGGAATGCTCGACGACGAATCCCGCCAGCGGCTGCTCGACGGCGTCGAGGTCGACGCTCAGGCGGCGCAGTTCAGGTCAATCGAGGACGGCGGCGGCGAAGGGGCGAACCACTGGTATCGCGTCGTGATCACCGAGGGCCGCCACCGCGAGGTGCGCCGGCTGTTCGAGGCCGTCGGCCTGACGGTGAGCCGGCTGATCCGCATCCGCTACGGCAGCGTGGTCCTGCCGCGCGGGCTCAAGCGTGGCGTGTGGGTCGAACTCGGTGACGCCGACGTGAAGGCCATCCGGCGGCTGGCGCAGGGCGCACAGCCGGCGCGCGCCGAGGGTGAGGGCGGCGCGCGCGGCAACCGTAGGCGCCGGCGCGGGCGCGGCGCGGCGCGTGGCGAGGGGGGCGGCGAGCGCATCGAAGGCGGCGCGATCCCGAACCCGCTGCAGCAGACCTACGACAAGCGCGCGATCCAGCGCGAACGCGCGCCGCGCCGCGAACTCGACGAGGACGGCCCGATCCCGAACCCGCTGCAGCAGACCTACGACAAGCGTGCGCTGCAGCGCGAACGCGCGCCGCGCCGCGAACCCGACGAGGACGGCCCGATCCCCAACCCGCTGCAGCAGACCTACGACAAGCGCTTCGTCCAGAAGGAGCGCGCGCCCGGCGCCCCGCGCCGCGGCCGCGGCGCGGGCGGCGCGCCGAAGAAGGGCGGCAGCGGCACGCAGCGCCAGCCCGACCCGATGCAGACCTCGGTGGGCTACATCGGCGCCGACGCGTTCCACCGCAAGGGCGCTCGCGGCCCGGGCGGCGGGCGCGGCGGCGGGCGCCGCGGCGGGCGCTGAGGCGGCCCGCGCCCGCGGGCGCCGAGGGCCCCGCGGATACAATCACAGGCTTTGCCAAGTTCTTGATCCAGGAGAAAAACATGGCCATCGAGCGGACCCTCTCGATCATCAAACCCGACGCCGTCGCGAAGAACGTGATCGGCCAGATCTACGCACGCTTCGAAGCCGCCGGACTGAAGATCGTCGCGGCGAAGATGGCGCACCTGTCGCGCGGCGAGGCCGAGGCCTTCTACGCGGTGCACAGGGCGCGGCCATTCTTCGACGACCTGGTCAACTTCATGATCTCGGGCCCGGTGATGATCCAGGTGCTCGAGGGCGAGAACGCGATCGCGAAGAACCGCGAGCTGATGGGTGCGACCGACCCGAAGAAGGCCGAGAAGGGCACGATCCGCGCCGACTTCGCCGACAGCATCGACGCCAACGCGGTGCACGGCTCCGACGCACCCGAGACCGCGGCAGTCGAAGTCGCGTTCTTCTTCCCCGGCATGAACGTCTACAGCCGCTGACGCCGCCGCGATGGCCGCCAACCTGCTCGACTTCGACCTCGAAGGGCTGACGGCCTTCTGCGAACGCCTGGGCGAGAAGCGCTTCCGCGCGGTGCAGCTGTTCCGCTGGATCCACCAGAAGGGCGCGCACGACTTCGCGCAGATGACCGACCTGGCGAAGTCGCTGCGCGACAAGCTCGCTGCGGCCGCCGAGGTCCGCGCGCTGCCGGTGTCCAGCGAGCAGGCCTCGGCCGACGGCACCGTCAAGTGGCTGTTCGACGTCGGGGGCGGCAACGCCGTCGAGACGGTGTTCATCCCCGAGGACGACCGCGGCACGCTGTGCGTGTCGTCGCAGGCCGGCTGCGCGGTCGGCTGCAGGTTCTGCTCGACGGGCCACCAGGGTTTCAGCCGCAACCTGACCACCGGGGAGATCGTCGCCCAGCTGTGGTTTGCCGAGCACGCGCTGCGCCGTCGCCTGGGGCTGGCCGCGGGCGAACGCGCGGTGACGAACGTCGTGATGATGGGCATGGGCGAGCCGCTGCAGAACTACGCGGCGCTGTTGCCGGCGCTGCGCACGATGCTCGACGACCACGGCTACGGCCTGTCGCGCCGGCGCGTGACCGTCAGCACGTCGGGGGTGGTGCCGATGATCGACCGCCTGCGCGACGACTGCCCGGTCGCGCTCGCGGTGTCGCTGCACGCGCCCGACGACGCGCTGCGCGACGAGTTGGTGCCGCTGAACCGCAAGTACCCGCTGGCCGAGTTGCTTGCCGCGTGCCGGCGTTACCTCGAGCGTGCGCCGCGCGACTTCGTCACCTTCGAGTACTGCATGCTCGACGGCGTCAACGACGGCGATGCACAGGCGCAGGCACTGGTCGCGCTGGTCGAGGGGCGCGCCCCGGCCAGCCGCGGCGTCGGACGCGTGCCGTGCAAGTTCAACCTGATCCCGTTCAACCCGTTCCCGGCGTCGGGGCTGCAGCGCTCGCCGCCGGCTCGCGTGCAGGCCTTCGCGCGCGTGCTGCAGGATGCCGGCATCGTGACCACGGTGCGCAAGACCCGCGGCGACGACATCGACGCGGCGTGCGGCCAGCTCGCCGGCGAGGTGCGCGACCGCACCCGGGTGCACCTGCGGCTGACGCGCGCCGCGGCGCGCCCGCCCGCCGGCGCCCGCGCCTGAGGCCGCTGCCGTGACGACGATGCTTGCAGCCCTGCGCTTCACCCCGTACGAGCGCCTGGCGATGGCGCTGCTGGCGCTGCTCGGCGCACTGGCGCTCGGTGGTTGTGCCGCGACCGCCGGCGGCGAGGTCACCGAGCCGGTGACCGCGTCGGACCTGACCGACGCCGACCGGCGTGCTCGGGTGCGCCTCGAACTGGCGGCCGCGTATTTCTCGCGCGGGCAGACCGAGACCGCGCTCGACGAGATCAAGCAGGCGCTGGCGGCCAAGCCCGACTTCGCCGACGCGTTCAACCTGCGCGGGCTCGTCTACGCCGGCATGGGCGAGCCGCGGCTGGCCGAAGACAGCTTCCGCCGCGCGCTGCAGCTCAACCCGCGCGACGGCGACACGATGCACAACTGGGCCTGGGTGATGTGCCAGCAGGGACGCTTCGCCGACGCCGACGCGATGTTCGCGCGCGCGCTCGAGCAGCCGCAGTACCGCGAGGTGCCGCGCAGCCTGCTCGCCCGCGGCGTGTGCCAGGCGCGCGACGGCAAGCTGCGCGAGGCCGAACGCACGCTGCTGCGCGCCTACGAGATCGACTCGGGCAACCCGGCGACCGCCGTCAACCTGTCCGAGGTGCTGCTGCGACTGGGCGAACACGAGCGCGCGCGCTTCTACGTCGCCCGCGTCAATGCGCAGCCGTCGCAGTCGAACGCGCAGACGCTGTGGCTGGCCGCGCGCATCGAGCGCAAGCTCGGCAACGCCGTCGCCGTGTCGGACCTCGGCCGGCAGCTGCGCGCACGCTACCCGCAGGCGCCGGAGACGCTGGCGTTCGAGCAGGGGCGGTTCGATGACTGAGGCCGCGACCGCGCCGGCGAGCACCGGCCACAGTCCAGGCGCGATGCTGCGCGTCGCGCGCGAGCGCCAGGGGCTGCACATCGCTGCGCTCGCGGCGTCGATCAAGGTCTCGCCGCGCAAACTCGAGGCGCTCGAGGCCGACCGCTTCGACGAACTGCCCGACCTCGCCTTTGCCCGGGCGCTCGCGCAGACCGTGTGCCGCGCGGTGAAGATCGACCCCGAACCGGTGCTGGCGCTGCTGCCGCGTCCGCAGGGCGGCGACCGGTTGGAACAGGTCGCCAGCGGGCTGAAGACGCCGTTTCGCGAGCGTGAGAGCCACGAGGAGGGCAGCGAGCTGAGCTTCATCGGTCGCCCGATCTTTTGGGCACCGGCGATCGTCCTGCTTTCCGCCGCGGTGCTGTACCTGCTGCCGCAGAATCCGTTCGGACCGGCCGAGCCGGCGCCGGCGGATGCGCCGGTGATCTCGTTGCCGCTGACCCCACCGGCCGCTTCGGGGGCCGCGCCGCACGCCGACGCGGCGCCTGAGGCCGAGCCGTCCGCGCCCGGGCCGGTCGTCGACACCGTGCACTCGGCGCCGGAGGCGGTGGCGTCGGACGTCGCGGGCACGGCCGTGCTCGTGGTGCGCGCCACCGAGGAGGCGTGGGTCGAGGTGCGCGACGCCGGCGGCAACGTGCTGCTGTCGCGAACGCTGCAGGCCGGCGAGGCGGTCGGGCTCGACGGCACGCTGCCGCTGCGCGCGACGCTCGGCAACGCCGCGGCGACGCAGCTGAGCTTTCGCGGGCAGCCGTTGGACGTCGCGCGCGAGGCGCGCGACAACGTCGCCCGGATCGAGTTGAAGTGAGGCGCACCGCGATGACCGCTGTGCCTTCCGACGCCGACGACGAGGGCGCGATCGGCGTCGCCGCGCCGGCGCCGCGGCGCTCGCGCCAGGCGCGCGTCGCCTGGGGCGGCCGGGTCGTGACGATCGGTGGTGACGCCCCGGTGCGCGTGCAGTCGATGACCAACACCGACACCGTCGACGTCATCGGCACCGCGATCCAGGTCAAGGAACTCGCGCAGGCCGGCTCGGAGCTGGTGCGCATCACCGTCAACACCCCAGAGGCGGCGGCCGCGGTGCCTCACATCCGCGACCAGCTCGACCGCATGGGCATCGACGTGCCGCTGGTCGGCGACTTTCACTACAACGGCCACCGGCTGCTCGCCGAGCACCCGGCGATGGCGCAGGCACTGTCGAAGTACCGCATCAACCCCGGCAACGTCGGCAAGGGCGACAAGCGCGACCGCCAGTTCGCCGCGATGGTCGAGGTCGCGACGCGCCACGACAAGTGCGTGCGCATCGGCGTCAACTGGGGCAGCCTCGACCAGGAACTGCTCGCCCAGCTGATGGACGACAACGCGAAGCGCCGCGAGCCCTGGGACGCCAAGCAGGTGATGTACGAGGCCCTGGTGCGCTCGGCGATCGAGTCGGCGCGCTTCGCCGGCGAGGTCGGTTTGAGTCCGGACCAGATCGTCATCAGCTGCAAGGTCAGCGGCGTGCAGGACCTGATCAGCGTGTACCGCGCGCTGGCGCGCCGCTGCGACCACGCGCTGCACCTGGGGTTGACCGAGGCCGGCATGGGCACCAAGGGCACGGTGGCGTCGACCGCGGCACTGGCCGTGCTGCTGCAGGAGGGCATCGGCGACACGATCCGCGTCAGCCTGACGCCGCAGCCGGGCGAGGCGCGCACGCAGGAGGTCGTCGTCGCGCTCGAGATTCTGCAGGCGCTGGGCCTGCGCACCTTCAACCCGAGCGTCACCGCGTGCCCCGGCTGCGGCCGCACGACCAGCACGACGTTCCAGGAGCTGGCCAAGCAGATCGACGACTTCCTGCGCGCGATGATGCCGCAGTGGAAGTCGCGTTACCCCGGCGTCGAGGCGATGAAGGTCGCGGTGATGGGCTGCATCGTCAACGGGCCGGGCGAGAGCAAGCACGCCGACATCGGGATCAGCCTGCCGGGCACCGGCGAGGCGCCGGCCGCGCCGGTGTTCATCGACGGCGAGAAGGCGGTGACGCTGCGCGGCGAGGGCATCGCGGCCGAGTTCAAGCGCATCGTCGAGGACTACATCGAGCGGCGCTTCGGCACCGGCGCGCCGCGCGGGCACTGACCCGCTCCGCGCGCGCCGCGTGTACGCCGCGGCGCGCCGCGACGCGTGACCGAACCACGACCTTCCCGACCTCCTCATGGAAAAGCTGCAAGCCGTCAAGGGCATGAACGACATCCTGCCGCCCGACTCGGCGCGCTGGGAGTGGCTCGAGGCCCGCGTCGGCGCGTTGATGGCGCGCTACGGCTATCAGAACCTGCGCACGCCGCTGGTCGAGCCCACCGCGCTGTTCGTGCGCGGGCTCGGCGAGGTCACCGACATCGTCGAGAAGGAGATGTACTCGTTCGTCGACCGGATGAACGGCGACGACCTGTCGCTGCGCCCGGAGAACACCGCCGGCGTGGTGCGCGCCGTCATCGAGCATTCGCTGCTGCACGACGGCGGCAAGCGGCTGTACTACATGGGCCCGATGTTCCGCCACGAGCGCCCGCAGAAGGGTCGCTACCGGCAGTTCCACCAGATCGGCGCCGAGGCACTGGGCTACCCCGGCCCCGATGTCGACGCCGAGTTGATCCTGATGTGCCGCGCGCTGTGGCGGGAGCTCGGACTGGTCGAAGGCCGCGACCTGCGCCTGGAGGTCAACAGCCTCGGCCAGCTCGACGAGCGGCGCGCCCACCGCGCGGCGCTGGTGGCGCACTTCGAGGCGCATCACGACCTGCTCGACGACGATTCGCGCCGCCGCCTGCACACCAACCCGCTGCGCATCCTCGACAGCAAGAACCCGGCGCTGCAGCCGCTGATCGAGGCCGCGCCGAGGCTGCTCGACCACCTCGGTGCCGAGTCGCGCGCGCACTTCGACGGCGTGCGCGCCGCGCTCGACGCGGTCGGTCTCGAGTACCGCATCAACCCGCGCCTGGTGCGTGGCATGGACTACTACAACCTGACGGTGTTCGAGTGGGTCACCGAGCGTCTCGGCGCGCAGGGCACGGTGTGCGGCGGGGGGCGGTACGACCCGCTGATCGAGCAGCTCGGCGGCAAACCGGCGCCGGCGGTGGGCTGGGCGCTGGGCGTCGAGCGGCTGCTGCTGCTGTTGTGCGAGGCCGGCGTCGCGCCGCCGGCGACGGCGCCGCGGGCTTACGCGGTGCTGGCGTCGCCTGCGGCACTGGTGCGGGCGCTGCCGGTGGTCGAGGTCCTGCGCGCCGCCGGCGTGTCGGTGCTGATGCATGCCGCGGGCAAGGACGGCTTCGGCAGCCTGAAGTCGCAATTCCGCCGTGCCGACGCGAGCGGCGCGGCGTGGGCGCTGATCTTCGGCGACGACGAACTGGCGCGCGGCGAGGTGGCGCTCAAGCCGCTGCGCGCGCGCGACGGCCGGGCCGCCGGGGCACAGTTCACGCGTGTGCTGGCCGACAGCGCCGAGTGGGCGCGCGAACTGCTCGACGATAATCCGCCGCTTTGACCACAACGACGCAACCCGGCCCCCGTTGACATGGCGACCCACCTCGACCTGCAAGAGCAGGAGCAGATCGACGCGCTCAAGGCGTTCTGGAAGCAGTACGGCAACCTGATCACCTGGGCGCTGATCCTCGTGCTCGGCGCCTACGCGGCGTGGAACGGCTGGAACTGGTACCAGCGTGACCAGTCTGCGAAGGCGGCGGCGATGTACGACGAGCTCGACAAGGCGGCGCAGGCCGGCGACGCGGCGCTGGTGACACGACGCTTCGACGACCTGAAGCAGCGCTACCCGCGCACCGCGTATGCCGAGAAGGGCGGGTTGCTCGCCGCGCGAGTGCAGGCCGAGCGCGAGCAAGCCGAGGCCGCGCGCGCGTCGCTGCAGTGGGTGGCCGACCACGCCACCGAGGACGAGTACCGCGCGATCGCTCACCTGCGCCTGGCCGGGCTGCTGCTCGACGCCGGCCAGCACGACGATGCACTGCGGCAGGTCGACGCGGTGAAGGACGCGGCGTTCGCCGCCCTTGCCGCCGACCGTCGCGGCGACGTCCTGCTGTCGATGGGCCGGCGCGACGAGGCGAAGGCGGCGTACCAGGCGGCGTGGCAGGCGATGGCCGAAGACGTCGAGTACCGCCGCCTGATCGACGCCAAGCTGACCGCGCTCGGCGCCGCGCCCGCCGCGGCGGCGCAGGGGGCGCGATGACGCGCGGCCGCGGCTGGTTGGCTCGCGTCGCGGTCAGCACGGCCGCGCTGCTGCTGGCGGCATGTTCGTCGTCGGGCCCGAAGCCCACGCCGCTCGAGCCGCTGACGCCGACGATCTCGGGGCGTCAGGCCTGGTCGCAGCGCATCGCGCCGGTGTCGTTCCCGCTGGTGCCTGCGGTGCACGACGGGCGTTTCGTCGTCGCCGCCGACGACGGCACCGTGATCGCGCTGTCGGCCGACGACGGCCGCGTGCTGTGGCGCGCCAATGCGGGCGCGCCGATCACCGCAGGTGTCGGCAGCGACGGGCGCTTCGCCGCGGTGGTGACGCGCGACAACGAGGTGGTCGTGCTCGAAGCCGGGGAGGTGCGTTGGCGCCACCGTCTGCCGGCACGCGTGGCCTCGGCGCCGCTGGTGGCCGGCGAGCGCGTCTTCGTGCTCGCGGTCGACCGCACGGTGCACGCCTTCGACGCGATCGACGGACGCTGGCTGTGGCGGCTGCAGCGCAGCGGCGAGGCGCTGACGCTGGCGCAGGCCGGTGTGGTCGCGCCGCACGGCGACACGCTGCTGGTCGGTCAGGGACCGCGGCTGGCGGCAGTCGACCCACTGCGCGGCACGCTGCGCTGGGAGGTGCCGATCGCGACCCCGCGCGGCACCAACGAGGTCGAGCGCCTCGCCGACCTGGTCGGCCCACCGGTGCGCGTGGGCAGCGTCGTCTGCGCGCGCGCCTTCCAGCAGGCGGTGGGCTGCGCCGACGTCGACCGTCCGACGCAACTGTGGAGCCGACCGTCCGGCGGCACGCAGGCGGTGGGCGGCGACGCCGATCGGCTGTTCGGCGCCGACGGCAGCGACCGCGTCACCGCATGGCGCACCTCGAGCGGCGAGGTGCTGTGGACGTCGGAGCGCTTCCTGCACCGCGGCCTGAGCGGTGCGCTGGCGCTGGGCCCGACGGTGGTGTTCGGCGATCGCGAGGGTCAGGTGCACTGGCTCGCAGCCGCCGACGGCAAGCCGGTGCTGCGCCTGCCCACCGACGGTTCGGCGGTCGTCGGCGCGCCGGCGGCCACCGGTGCCACGGTGCTGGTGGTCACGCGCCGCGGCGGGCTGTTCGCGTTCCGGCCGGTGTGACGCGCGCGCGGCGATGAAACCCGTCGTCGCGCTCGTCGGCCGCGCCAACGTCGGCAAGTCGACGCTGTTCAACCGGCTGACCGGCAGCCGCGACGCGATCGTCGCCGACTTCCCCGGTCTCACGCGCGACCGCCACTACAGCGACGCGCGCGTCGGCGGCCGCGAGCTGATCGTCGTCGACACCGGAGGCTTCGAGCCGGACAAGCCCACCGGCATCGTCGCCGCGATGGCGCGCCAGACGATGCAGGCGGTGGCCGAGGCCGACGCGGTGATCTTCGTCGTCGACCTGCGCGCCGGGCTGTCGGCGCAGGACCACGACATCGCGCGCTACCTGCGCCAGGCCGGCAAGCGCGTGTGCCTCGCGGTGAACAAGGCCGAAGGGATGGTCGACTCGCCGCGCCTGGCCGAATTCCACGAACTGGGCATCGGCGAGCCGCACCCGGTGTCGGCGGCGCACGGGCAGGGCATCCGCAGCCTGATGGACGCCGTGGTCGACGCGCTGCCACCGCCCGACGAGGCCTCCGACGACGGCGAAGATGCAACGCGACCCGTGCGCCTGGCCGTGGCGGGGCGGCCGAACGTCGGCAAGAGCACCCTGATCAACGCCTGGCTCGGCGAGGAGCGGCTCGTCGCGTTCGACCAACCGGGCACGACGCGCGACGCGATCCGCGTGCCGCTGGAGCGCGGCGGCAAGCGCTACGAACTGATCGACACCGCCGGCCTGCGTCGCAAGGGCCGGGTGTTCGAAGCGGTCGAGAAATTCTCGGTGGTCAAGACGCTGCAGGCGATCGCCGACGCGCACGTCGTCGTGCTGCTGCTGGACGCCACGCAGGGCGTCGGCGAGCAGGACGCGCACATCGCCGGCTATGTGCTCGACGCCGGGCGAGCGGTGGTGATCGCGGTGAACAAGTGGGACGCCGTCGACCGCTACCAGCGCGAACAGTTCGAGCGTTCGATCGAGCAGCGACTGGCGTTCTTGAAGTTCGCCCCGCGCGTCCACATCTCGGCTCTGAAGCGTCAGGGGCTGGGGCCGCTGTGGAAGGCAATCGGCGAGGCGCACGCGTCGGCCACGCGCAAGCTGCCCACGCCGGTGCTGACGCGGCTGGTGCTCGACGCGGTGGCGCACCAGGCGCCCAAGCGCGCCGGCACGTTCCGCCCGAAGCTGCGCTATGCGCACCAGGGGGGCATGAATCCGCCGATCGTCGTCATCCACGGCACCTCGCTCGAGCACGTGACCGACAGCTACAAACGCTACCTGGAGGGGCGCATCCGCGAACACTTCAAGCTCGTCGGCACGCCGCTGCGCATCGAATTGCGCTCGACGCGGAACCCTTTCGCCGAGCGCGGCACTTAAGGCATGCGGGCATCGCGCGGCGCGGGCTCGCACCGGACGGCCCTGTGTTAACGTGCCACATTCCAGGATTCCATCACGGAGCATATCGTGAGCAACAAAGGGCAACTCCTACAAGACCCGTTCCTGAACCTGCTGCGCAAGGAGCATGTGCCGGTGTCGATCTACCTCGTCAACGGCATCAAGCTGCAGGGCCACATCGAATCCTTCGACCAGTACGTGGTCCTGCTGCGCAACACCGTCACGCAGATGGTCTACAAGCACGCGATCTCCACCGTGGTGCCCGGGCGCGCGGTCAACTTCCACGCCCAGGACGCGGGCGACGCGTCCTGATCCCGTCTCCATCGACGTCCATCCTTCTCAGACCCCGACCTTGACCCCCGAAGTGCTGTCCCCCGCGCGCGCGGCCGCACCCGCCCGTGCGGTGCTGGTCGGCGTCGATCTCGGCCCCGGTTCCTCGTTCGACCCGACGCTCGACGAACTCGCGCTGCTCGCCGAATCGGCCGGCGACGAAGTCGTCGCGCGTCTCGTCGCGCGGCGCAAGGCGCCCGACGCGGCGCTGTTCGTCGGCGCCGGCAAGGCCGACGAGATCAAGGCACTGGTGCAGCAGCACGATGCCCACGGCGTGATCTTCGACCAGGCGCTGTCGCCGGCGCAGCAGCGCAACCTGGAGCGTCATCTCGGCGTCGCGGTGGCCGACCGCACCGCGCTGATCCTGGAGATATTCGCCGACCGCGCGAAGAGCCACGAGGGCAAGCTCCAGGTCGAACTGGCGCGCCTGCAGTACCTGGCCACGCGGCTGGTGCGCCGCTGGAGCCACCTCGAGCGGCAGCGCGGCGGCATCGGCACGCGCGGAGGTCCGGGCGAGGCACAGATCGAACTCGACCGGCGCATGATCGGCGAGCGCATCCGCGGCGTGAAGACCCGGCTCGACCGCGTCAAGCGCCAGCGCCAGACGCAGCGCCGCGCGCGCGAGCGCAGCGGCACGTTCCGCGTCGCGCTGGTGGGCTACACCAACGCGGGCAAGTCGACGCTGTTCAACGCGCTGGTGAAGGCGCGCACCTACGCCGCCGACCAGTTGTTCGCCACGCTCGACCCCACCGTGCGCGCGCTGTACCTGCCGACAGCCGACGGCACACAGGGGCGCTCGGTGTCGCTGTCGGACACCGTGGGTTTCATCCGCGACCTGCCGCACAAGCTGGTGGAGGCGTTCCAGGCGACGCTGCAGGAGGCGGTCGACGCCGACCTGCTGCTGCACGTCGTCGACGCCGCCAGCCCGACGCGCGACGAGCAGATCGCCGAGGTCGAGCGGGTGCTCGCCGAGATCGGCGCACAGGACATCCCGCAAGTGCTGGTGTTCAACAAGCTCGACCGGCTCGAGCCGTCGCGACGCCCGCGCGAGGGCGTCGACGAGGTCGAGCGCGAAGACGGCGTGCGCACGCCTCGCGTGTTCGTCAGCGCGCTCGACGGCACCGGGCTCGACGCGCTGCGCCAGACGATGGCCCTGATCGCCGCCGAGCCGCCCACCGCGGGCGGGTTGGCCGGCCACGGTGCCGCAACCCCTTCCCGTTCGATGCAAGCATGAGCACGCACCCCTTCGCCTCCGAATCCGAACCGCTGGCACGGCGCCTGGGCGCCGTGGCGGCCGCGGCGCGGGCGCTGGCCAGTGCGGCGCTGCGTCGCCGCCGGGCGGCTGACACGCTGGTGCTCAGCGGCGGGCGCAACGACGGCCCGCCCGACCTCGACGAGTTGTGGAAGGACTTCAACGGCAAGCTGTCGAACCTGTTCGGCGGCAAGAAGGCCCCGCGACGCAACGGTGGCGGTGAAGGAGGGGGCGGGGGCGGTGGGCCCTCGTTCCAGCCGCCCGACATGAAGAGCGCCGGCATCGGCGTCGGCCTGATCGCCGGCGTGGTCGCGCTGATCTGGCTGGGCAGTGGCGTGTACATCGTGCAGGAAGGCCAGCAGGCCGTCGTCACCACCTTCGGCCGCTACAGCGCCACCGTCGACGCCGGCATCCAGTGGCGTCTGCCGTACCCGTTCCAGGCGCACGAGACGGTGCCGTTCACGCAACTGCGCTCGGTCGACATCGGCCGCAACACGGTCACGCAGGCCACCGGCCTGCGCGACTCGTCGATGCTCACGCAGGACGAGAACATCGTCGACATCCGCTTCACGGTGCAGTACCGCCTGAACGACTCGCGCGCCTACCTGTTCGAGAACCGCAATCCCGACGAGGCGGTGGTGCTGGCCAGCGAGTCGGCGGTGCGCGAGATCGTCGGCCGCAGCCAGGTCGACTCGGTGCTCTACGCGGCGCGCGACGCGATCGCCGCCGATCTGGTGCGTTCGGTGCAGAACCAGCTCGACCGGCTGAAGGCCGGCATCCTCGTGACCAACGTGAACATCCAGAACGTCCAGGTGCCCGAGCAGGTGCAGGCCGCGTTCAACGACGCGGTGCGCGCCGGCGCCGACCGCGACCGCTTCCGCAACGAGGGCGAGGCCTACGCCAGCGACGTGATCCCGAAGGCCCAGGGTACCGCGGCGCGTCTGCGCGAGGAGGCCGAGGGCTACAGGGCGCGCATCGTCGCCACCGCCGAAGGCGACGCACAGCGGTTCCGCTCGGTGCTGGCTGAGTACCAACGTGCGCCGGGCGTCACGCGCGACCGTCTGTATCTCGAGACGATGCAGGAGGTCTACGCCAACGTCAGCAAGGTGCTGGTCGACAGCCGCAGCGGCTCGAACCTGCTGTATCTGCCGCTCGAGCAGTTGATCCGCCAGGGGGCGTCGGCGCCGGCCGCGCCGGCGGCGCGAACCGACGTGCCGAGTCCCGCCACCAGCGGTGCCGCGGCGCTGACGCTCGACGCGCGTTCGCGCGACGGCCAGCGCAGCCGCGAGCGCGACGTGCGCTGAGACCCGCCAAGGACTGTCGCCATGAACCGAATCGGACTCTTCGCCGGCGGCCTGCTGGTGCTGCTGATGCTGCTGTCGTCGACGCTGTTCGTCGTCGATCAGCGGCAGATCGCCGCGGTGTACGCCCTCGGCGAGATCAAGGCCGTGATCACCGAACCCGGCCTGAACTGGAAGCTGCCGCCGCCGTTCCAGAACGTCGTGTTCCTCGACAAGCGCATCCAGACGCTGGACAACTCGGACCCGCGGCCGATCTTCACCGCCGAGAAGAAGAGCGTGCTCGTCGACTGGCTGGTCAAGTGGCGCATCAGCGATCCGCGCCAGTTCATCCGCAACAGCGGCGCCGACATGCGCAACCTCGACGTGCGGCTGACGCCGGTGGTGCAGGCCGCGTTCAACGAGGAGGTGACGCGCCAGACCGTCACCGGCGTGCTCGCCACCGACCGCGAACGCGTGATGCAGGGCGTGCGGGGCCGCCTCGAGGAGGTCACGAACAACTTCGGCATCGAGATCGTCGACGTGCGCGTGAAGCGCGTCGACTTCGTGTCGGACATCACCGACGCCGTGTACCGCCGCATGGAGTCGGAGCGCAAGCGCGTGGCCAACGAGTTGCGCTCCACGGGTGCCGCCGAGGGCGAGAAGATCCGCGCCGACGCCGACCGGCAGCGCGAGGTGATCCTCGCCGAGGCGTTCCGCGACGCGCAGAAGGTCAGGGGCGAGGGCGACGCGCGCGCGTCGGCGCTGTACGCCGACGCCTTTGGCCGCGACCCGCAGTTTGCGCAGTTCTACCGCAGCCTCGAGGCCTACCGCGCGAGCTTCCAGAACAAGAATGACGTGATGGTGCTGGACCCGGGCAGCGATTTCTTCCGCGCCATGCGCGGCGGCGCCGCCACGCCGCGCTGACGCCGCACGCGCCGCGCCGATGGGCGATCTGCTGCTCGGCGCGTTCGCGCTGATGCTGGTGTTCGAGGGGCTGCTGCCCTTTCTCAACCCGCGGGCGTGGCGCCAGGTGTTCGAGCGCGCGCTGCAGATGAGCGACGGGCAGATCCGCTTCATCGGGTTGGCGAGCATGCTGCTCGGGGCGCTGCTGGCGCTGGTGTTCGTGAGCTGAAGGTGCCGCCGGTGCGCGCGATGCGGCCGGTACAATGCCTCTTTTAACCGCACCGGTCTTGCATGTCGTCTGCCTGGTTGCTGCCCGAGCACATCGCCGACGTGCTGCCCGCCCAGGCGCGGCGCATCGAGGACATGCGCCGGCACCTGCTCGATCTCGCGCGCGGCTACGGCTTCGAGCTGGTGATGCCGCCGCTGCTCGAGCACCTCGAATCGCTGCTGTCGGGCACCGGTCACGCGCTGGACTTGCGCACCTTCAAGCTGATCGACCAGCTCAGCGGGCGCACGCTGGGCGTGCGTGCCGACACGACGCCGCAGGTCGCGCGCATCGATGCGCACCTGCTCAACCGCCAGGGCGTGGCGCGCCTGTGCTACTGCGGTCCGGTTCTGCACACCCGGCCTTCGGGCATGCACGCGACGCGAGAGCCGCTGCAGTTCGGCGCCGAGGTCTACGGCCACCGCGGGCTCGAGGCCGACCTCGAGGTGATCGAACTCGCGCTCGACGGGCTGAAGGCGACTGGCATCGAGGCCCCGGTGATCGACCTCGGTGACGCGCGCATCGTGCGTGGTGTGCTCGCCGGCGTGGTGGTCGACGCCTCGCAGCTCGAGGCTATCGTCGACGCGCTGGCGGCCAAGGACGCGGCGCAGCTGCGCGCGCTGTCGCAGCGGCTGCCGCCCGAGTCGCGCGACGCGCTGGACACGCTGCTCGGGCTGTACGGTGACGCGACGGTGCTCGAGCGCGCGCGCCAGGTGCTGCCGCGGCGCGCGCTGATTGCCGCGGCGCTCGACGACCTCGCCTGGCTCGCCGAACACCTGCAGCGCACGCACGCCGACGTGCGCTTGGGCTTCGACCTGGGCGACATGAGCGGCTACGCTTACTACAGCGGCGCGCGCTTCGCGGTCTACGCCACCGGCTCGAGCGACGCGCTGGTGCGCGGCGGCCGCTACGACGAGGTCGGCGCGGTGTTCGGCCGCAACCGGCCGGCCGTCGGCTTCAGCCTCGACCTGAAGGCGCTGGCCGCGCTGCTGCCACCCGGCGCCAGCCGCGGCGCGGTGCGTGCGCCGTGGGGCGAGGACGAGAACCTGCGCCAGGCGATCCGCCGGCTGCGCGGGCTTGGCGAGACGGTGCTGTGCATCCTGCCCGGGCACGAGCACGAGGTCGAGGAGTTCGACTGCGACCGCGAGCTGGTTGCGGTCGACGGGCAATGGGTGCTGCGCGCGCTGTGACGGCGCGCGCCTGAGCGGTGGAAGGACCATGACAGCAATGCAATCGACCCCGGCCGCGCGCGGCCGCAACGTGGTCGTCGTCGGCACGCAGTGGGGCGACGAAGGCAAGGGCAAGGTCGTCGACTGGCTCACCGACCACGCGCACGGCGTGGTGCGCTTCCAGGGAGGCCACAACGCCGGCCACACGCTGGTCATCAAGGGCGTGAAGACGGCGCTGCAGCTGATCCCCAGCGGCATCATGCGCGACGGCGTCGCCTGCTACATCGGCAACGGCGTGGTCGTCGACCCGACGCACCTGCTCGGCGAGATCGAACGCCTGGAGGGCATCGGGCTGGAGGTCCGTTCGCGCCTGTACCTCAGCGAGTCGTGCCCGTTGATCCTGCCGTTCCACGTCGAGCTCGACAAGGCGCGCGAGGCGCAGCGCGAGTCCAGCGGCAGCGGCAAGATCGGGACCACCGGCAAGGGGATCGGCCCGGCCTACGAGGACAAGGTGGCCCGGCGCGCGCTGCGCGTGCAGGACCTGAAGCACCCGCGACGTTTCGCCGACAAGCTGCACGAACTGCTCGAACTTCACAACTTCGCGCTCGGCGGCCATCTGAAGGGCCAGACGCTGGCGTTCGATCCGATCTACGAGCACGCGATGCGCGTGGCCGACCAACTCGCGCCGATGATGGCCGACGTCGGCTACCTGGTCCACCGCGCGCACACCGAGGGGAAGAACCTGTTGTTCGAGGGCGCGCAGGGCACGCTGCTCGACATCGACCACGGCACCTACCCCTACGTGACCTCGAGCAACTGCGTGGCCGGCAACGCCGCGGCCGGCTCGGGCGTCGGTCCGGACCAGCTGCACTACATCCTGGGCATCACCAAGGCCTACACGACCCGGGTGGGCTCGGGGCCGTTCCCGACCGAGCTGCCCATCGACGTGCCGGGCAGCGTCGGCCACCACCTGAGCTCCGTCGGCCAGGAACGTGGCACGGTGACCGGGCGCGCGCGCCGCTGCGGCTGGCTCGACGCCGCCGCGCTCAAACGCGCCATCATCATCAACGGCATCTCGGGCCTGTGCATCACCAAGCTCGACGTGCTCGACGGTCTGCCCGAGATCCAGGTCGGCGTCGGCTACGAACTCGACGGCCGGCGCATCGACATCCTGCCGCTCGACGCCGACGACATCGCCGCATGCCGGCCGGTGTACGAGACGCTGCCGGGCTGGAGCGAGTCGACGGCGGGCATCACCGAGTGGTCGCGCCTGCCGGCCAACGCGCGCCGCTATCTCGAGCGCGTGCAGGCGTTCATCGGCGCGCCGGTGGACATGGTCTCGACCGGGCCCGACCGGGAGCACACGATCGTGCTGCGCCACCCCTACACGAACTGACCCGCCAAGGAGCCCTGCCCATGCTGACCGACGACGGCAAGCACCTCTACGTGTCGTGGGACGAGTACCACATGCTGATCGAGCGCCTGGCGCTCAAGGTGCACGCCTCGGGCTGGGCATTCGACCAGATCCTGTGTCTGGCGCGAGGCGGCATGCGCCCGGGCGACGTGCTGTCGCGTGTGTTCGACAAGCCGCTGGCGATCATGTCGACCAGTTCGTACCGCTCCGAGGCCGGCACGATCCAGGGGCGCCTGGACATGGCCAAGTACATCACGCTGCCCAAGGGCGAGTTGGCGGGGCGCGTGCTGCTCGTCGACGACCTCGCCGATTCGGGCATCACGCTGCGCGCGGTCGTCGACCGCCTGCGCGGCATGCCGGCGATTGCCGAACTGCGCTCGGCGGTGATCTGGGTCAAGGGCGTGTCAAGCTACATGCCCGACTACCACGTCGAGCTGCTGCCCACGAGCCCGTGGATCCACCAGCCGTTCGAGGAGTACGACAACCTGCGCCCCGAGGGGCTGGCGAAGAAGTTCGCCATCTGAAAACGCACAAGGCCGGCGGTGGCCGGCCTTGTCTTCGCTGATCTGTCGTCGTGTCTCGTTGCCTTGACTGGTGCCCAGGAGAGGACTCGAACCTCCACGGAGTTACCCGCTAGTACCTGAAACTAGTGCGTCTACCAATTCCGCCACCTGGGCCTCGGGGCCGCTGTTCCCGGCAAAGGGCACGGCGACCGCGACAAACAGAAAGTCTACCATCAAAAAACCGACCCCCTCAACCGCCGCCGCCCCCGGCGCTGCACTCATGAGCGAAGTCGAGGGCACGGTGCAAGGGCACCGCGACGGGCACGGTTTCGTCGTTCGCGACGACGGCGCCGACGTGGTGCTGTCCGCGCAGGAGATGCGCGCCGTGCTGCACCGTGACCGCGTTCGCGTGCGCATCGTGCGCTACGACCGCCGCGGCCGTCCCGAGGGCCGCGTGCTCGAGATCCTCGAACGGCGCAAGGCGCCGATCATCGGCCGCTTGCTGCACGAAGGTGGCGTGTGGCTCGTCGCGCCCGAGGACCGCCGCTACGGTCAGGACATCCTGATCCCGAAGAACGCCACGGCGAACGCGCAGGCCGGGCACGTCGTGGCGGTCGAGTTGACCGAGCCGCCGTCGATGTACTCGCAGCCGGTGGGCCGCGTGACCGAAGTGCTCGGCGAGATCGACGACCCCGGCATGGAGATCGAGATCGCGGTGCGCAAGTACGAGGTGCCGCACCGCTTCTCCCCCGCGGCACTGGCGCAGGCTGCGGCACTGCCCGAGCGCGTGCGGCAGGTCGACCGGCGCCACCGCGTCGACCTCACCGATGTGCCGCTGGTGACGATCGACGGCGAGGACGCGCGCGACTTCGACGACGCCGTGTACTGCGAACCGCACTGCGCAGGCCGCGGCCGCAACGCGTTCACCGGGTGGCGGCTGGTCGTCGCGATCGCCGACGTCAGCCACTACGTGAAGCCCGGCGAGCCGTTGGACGTCGACGCGTACGAGCGTGCGACCTCGGTGTACTTCCCGCGCCGCGTAATCCCGATGCTGCCGGAGAAGCTCAGCAACGGGCTGTGCTCGCTGATCCCCGACCAGGACCGCCTGGCCATGGTCTGCGACATGCTCGTCGACCAAGCCGGTCAGATCACCGCGTACCAGTTCTATCCGGCGGTGATGCGCTCGCATGCGCGCCTGACCTACACCGAGGTGGCGGCGATCCTGGTCAACACGCGCGGCGCCGAGGCGGCGCGGCGGCAGGCACTGGTGCCGCACCTGCTGCACCTGCACGAGGCCTACCGCGCCCTGCTGCGGCAGCGTGCGCTGCGCGGTGCGGTGGACTTCGAGACCACCGAGACGCAGATCGTGTGCGACGACCACGGCCGCATCGAGAGGATCGTGCCGCGCGTGCGCACCGAGGCGCACCGGCTGATCGAGGAGGCGATGCTCGCCGCCAACGTCTGCGCCGCGGACTTCATCGCGCACGCCGAGCACCCATCGCTGTACCGGGTGCACGAAGGCCCGACGCCGGAGAAGCGCGCCACGCTGCAGAACTACCTGCGCGCGCTGGGCATCGGCCTGGGTCTGAGCGACGAGCCGAAACCTGGCGAGTTCCAGGCCATCGCCGTGGCCACGCGCGAACGCGCCGACGCCACGCAGATCCACACGATGCTGCTGCGCTCGATGCAGCAGGCGATCTACAGCGCGGCCAACGCCGGCCACTTCGGCCTGGCGTACGACGCCTACACGCACTTCACCAGCCCGATCCGTCGCTACCCCGACCTGCTGGTGCACCGCGTGCTCATGGCGCTGCTGCACGGCAAGCGCTACCACCTCGCCACCGGCGTCGTCGAGGCCGGGGGCAAGGCGCGCCGCGGCGGCAAGGTGGTCAAGGCGTCGACGCAGGAGGCCGAGCGCTGGGAAGCCGCCGGCGCCCACTGCAGCGCCAACGAACGCCGCGCCGACGAGGCGTCGCGCGACGTCGAGGCCTGGCTGAAGTGCCGCTACATGCGCGACCACCTCGGCGAGGAGTTCGCCGGCACCGTCAGCGCGGTCGCGAGCTTCGGCCTGTTCGTCACGCTCGACGCCCTGTACGTCGAAGGGCTGGTGCACATCACCGAACTCGGCGGCGAGTACTACCGTTTCGACGAGTTGCGCCAGGAACTGCGCGGCGAGCGCACCGGGATGCGCTACGTCGTCGGCACGCGCGTGCGTGTGCAGGTCAGCCGCGTCGACCTCGACGGGCGCAAGATCGACTTCCGCCTCGTGCGCGATGGCGAAGACGAGCGACCGCTGGCGCGCGGGCGCGGCGGCGAACGCGGCCACGCTGCGGCCGGCGACGCACTCGAAGAGGTGCGCCGAAGCGACCGCGCCGCCCGCAGCGCGACGCGTACCGCGCGCGGCGCGGCGGCCGGTACCCGCAAATCGAAGTCCGGCGCATCGGGAACGGCCGCCAAACCGCGCGCAACGACCGGCCCCGCGCGCAAGCGGCGCTGAGTCGCCGTGGCCGACGCGGCCGCTCAGGCCACGCCCTGCATCGCCTCGAGCAGCGCCCCGGCGCGCAACGGGCCGGCGGTGCCGCCGCGCGCATGCAGGTCGGCCGCGTGGCCATGCCTGGACACGGCCTGCACGCACACGCGCTGCACATGGTCGATGCGTTCGGCGGCCACCACCGCGAGGCTGCCGGCCAGCCAGCCGGCCAGCACGTCGCCCGTGCCGGCGCTGGCCAGCGCCGCGTTGCCGCTGCGGTTGACCCAGGGCAGACAGCCCGGCGCTGCGGTGACGCTGCCCGAGCCCTTGAGCACGACGGCAGCGCCGAACTCGTCGGCCAGCACCTGCGCGTGCCCCAGCCGGTCGGCCTGCACGTCGCGCGTGCCGCAGCCCAGCAGGCGTGCCGCCTCGAGCGGGTGCGGCGTCAGCACCGTCGGGGCAACCCGCGCGCCGCGGTGGCGCAGCAGCGTGCGCAGGGTCGTGTCGCGCGCGACCGCGTTCAGTGCGTCGGCGTCGAGCACGAGTCGTCGCGCGCTCGACAGCACCGCCGGCAGTGCCTCGGCAACGGCGTCGCCACCGCCGCAGCCGCACACCACGGTGGCCTCGCGCAGCAGCGACAGGCCGTCGCGCCACAGGGCCGGCCGCGCCATCAGCTCCGGATGCGACGCGTGCCACGACGGGGCGCCGGCATCGAGCAGGCTCACGTGGACGCGGCCGGCGCCTGCGACCGACGCGGCGCACGCCGCCAGCCACGCCGCGCCGACCATGCCCGGTGCGCCGCCGATCACCGCGACGTCGCCGAAGCTGCCCTTGTGCTGCGCGTGGCGACGCAAGGTCGCGGGGTGCCGCGCGGCGGCCAGCCAGGCGCGGGGCGCATCGTCGTCGCGTTCACCGAGGTCGGCCCACCAGACCGCTCCGGCGTGGTCGCGTCCGTCGGCGGTGAACAGCCCGGGCTTGAGCGTGAGCATCGCGAGCGTGTGCGTGGCCACGACCGCGGGACCGGCGGCGACTCCGCGGTCGGCGTCGAGGCCGGAGGGCAGGTCGACGGCGAGCCGCGGCGCCGGCGTCGCGTTGAAGCTGCCGATCGCCGCGGCCATCTCGCCTTCGGGCGCGCGCGACAGGCCGATGCCGAGCAGCGCGTCGATCGCCAAGTCGCAGCGCGGAGCGACGGCGGCAACGCCTTCGGCGATCTCGACCCCGGCCTGCCGGGCCCGCTGGAGCGCGGCGAGGGCGTCGGGCCCCTGGCGCGTCGCATCGGCCAGCACCGACGCGCTCACGCGCAGACCGGCCGAGCGCAGGCGCGCGGCGGCGTCGAGACCGTCGGCGCCGTTGTTGCCGGGTCCGGCGAGCACCCATACATGACGCGCGTTGGGGCGCAACGCCAGCGCGAGCTTGGCCAGCGCCAGCCCGGCACGCTGCACCAAGGTGCCGGGCGGCACGCGAGCCAGTGCACGCTGCTCGATGTGGCGCGTCGCCGCGGCATCGAACAGCGGCAGGGCCGGTGCGTGGTCGTCGACCGCGATCATGACGATCGCAGGCTAGCCGATGGGCTCATGCCGGGCAAGGCGCACGCGGGCGAACTCAGCCCCGCCGCGCCGGATGCCGCCCATAGCGACCGGGATCGAACCCGTCGGCTTCGACCTCGCCGGCGCGGCCCGCGAGCAGGTCCGCGAGGACGCGCGCGCTGCCGCAGGCCAGCGCCCAGCCGCTTGAGCCGTGACCGAGGTTGACCCACAGCCCGTCGAGGCCGGTGGCACCGATCGCCGGCGGCCCGTCGGGCAGCATCGGCCGCGCCGCCTTCCAAGGGCGCACCGCGGCGGACTGTGTCGCGCCGGGGAACCAGTCGTGCAGCACGCGGTGCAGCGTCGCGACTGCGGCATCGTTGCAGCGCTCGGGCGAGCCGCCGATCTCGGCGCTGCCGGCAACGCGCACGCGGTCGCCGAGCCGGCTGATCGCCACCTTGTAGCGCTCGTCCATCAGCGCCGAGCGCGGGCCCGGTTCGGGGAGGCCCTCGACGCGGCGCAGCGCCGCGGTGATCGAGTAGCCGTGCACCGCGGCCAGCGGCAGCTGCAGCCCGTGCCGCGACAGCATTGGGGAGGCGCCGAGCGCGGCGCACAGCACGATGGCGTCGAAGTGCAGCGTTTGCTCGGGTCCGGGGCCCCCGGGGCCGATGCGGCGCAGCTGCAGTTGCGCTCTCGGCTTGCCGGGGTCGACGCGCAACACCTCGCAGCCGAAGTGCCAGCTGACGCCGTCGCGCTGCGCCTGCTGCCGAAGCAGATGCGCGAACTGGCGGCAGTTTCCGACGCCGTCGTCGGGCAGGTGGATGCCGGCGGCCAACGCCGTGGCGGGGTTCAGGCCGGGCTCGACGCCCAGGCAGCCCGCGCGGTCGAGCACCGCGTGGCGCACGCCGAGCTCGCCGAGCAGCGACAGTGCCGGCCGCGCCGCGTCGACCTCGCGCGCACTGCGCAGCAGCACGAGGTAGCCGCGCGAATGCTCGTAGTCGAGGCCGAGCTCGTGCGTCAGCGCCTGCAGCCGCTGCTGGCTGTACAGCGCGAGGCGGTGCAGGCGCGAGCGGTTGTGCACGTAGCGCGCCGGCGCGCACTCGCGCCACCAGCGCCACAGCCAGCGCCGCGTCGCGGCGTCGGGCCAGCCGCCGAAGCGCACCGGGGCGTGGCGCTGCAGCAGGTGGCGCAGCACCTTGCCCGGCATGCCCGGCGCCGCCCACGGGGTGACGTAACCGGGCGCGACGACGCCGGCGTTGGCGAAGCTGGTCTCCTCGGCAACGCTGCCTCGGCGCTCGAACACCGTGACTTCGTGTCCGTCGCGCACCAGCTCGAACGCGGTCGTGACGCCGACGATGCCGGCGCCGATCACGGCCACGCGCATCAGCGCCGTCCTGCCACGACGACCGCAGGCGTCGAGAGGGCGCGCCGCGGCGGCGCGCCCGCAACGGGACGATCGGGAGCGTGTGACATGGGGTGCTACAATGCGCAGGTTTGCCTGGGGGCGGGTTGCAGGTCAGCCCGCGTCACGTCAGTGCCAGGCAAACCACTCGCGAGTCCGGCGGCCGAAAGGTGTCGCGAACCGTGTCGCAGGCATGTCGAAGACATGTTGCAGATGGTTGCGATCAGCGCCGGATTCTAGACACAACCTTCGGAGCTCCCCATGACCGTCAGCATGCGCGAAATGCTGGAAGCGGGTGTCCATTTCGGACACCAGACTCGCTTCTGGAACCCCAAGATGGCCCCGTTCATCTACGGCCATCGCAACAAGATCCACATCATCAACCTCGAGAAGACGCAGCCTCTGTTCGAGGACGCGTTGAAGTTCGTGCGCCAGCTCGCGAGCCGCCGCGGCACGATCCTGATGGTGGGCACCAAGCGCCAGGCGCGCGACGTCGTCGCGCAGGAGGCACAGCGCTGCGGCATGCCCTTCGTCGACCAGCGCTGGCTCGGCGGCATGCTGACCAACTTCAAGACCGTCAAGGGCTCGCTGAAGAAGCTCAAGGACATGCAGGCACAGGTCGAGGCCGGCACCGACCACATGACGAAGAAGGAAGGCCTGCTGTTCCAGCGCGAGCTGTCCAAGCTCGAGAAGGACATCGGCGGCATCCAGGACATGAACGCGCTGCCCGACGCGCTGTTCGTGATCGACGTCGGCTACCACAAGATCGCGGTGGCCGAAGCGAAGAAGCTGGGCATCCCGGTGGTCGCGGTGGTCGACACCAACCACTCGCCGGACGGCATCGACTACGTGATCCCGGGCAACGACGACTCGGCCAAGGCGGTGGCGCTGTACGCGCGCGCCGTGGCCGACGCCGTGCTCGAAGGCAAGGCCAACGCGACCAGCGAGGTCGTGCAGGCGGTGGCCGGCGGCGACGAGTTCGTCGAGGTCAGCGAGGACGCCTGAGCCTGCCGCAGCCCGCGGGGCGCCGTCGTGCGCACCCGACCCGATCCAAGAGGGGGCGGCGAGCCCCCTTCGCATACATGGGAGCCCACTGAGATGCCCGCAATCACCGCCAGCATGGTCGCCGAACTGCGCGCCAAGACTGACGCCCCGATGATGGAGTGCAAGAAGGCCCTGACCGAGGCCGACGGCGACATGGCCCGCGCCGAGGAGATCCTGCGTGTCAAGCTCGGCAGCAAGGCCGGCAAGGCCGCGGCGCGCATCACCGCCGAGGGCGTGGTCGCCGCGTCGGTCGACGGCGCGACCGGCGCCCTCGTCGAGGTCAACTGCGAGACCGACTTCGTGTCGAAGAACGAGTCGTTCCTGGCCTTCGCGAAGGCCTGCGCCGAATTGGTGGCCCGCCACGCCCCGGCCGACGTCGCCGCGCTGTCGACGCTGCCGCTGGCGCAGGACAGCTTTGGCCCGACCGTCGAGGACGTGCGCAAGGGCCTGATCGGCAAGATCGGCGAGAACATGACGATCCGCCGCTTCCGGCGCTACGCCGGCGGCGCGCTGGCGCACTACCTGCACGGCACGCGCATCGGCGTGATCGTCGAGTTCGACGGCGACGCAGTCGCGGCCAAGGACGTCGCGATGCACGTCGCGGCGATGAAGCCGGCGGCGTTGTCGGCCGCCGAGGTGCCCGCCGAGCTGGTCGACAAGGAGCGCAAGATCGCCGCCGAGAAGGCGGCCGAAAGCGGCAAGCCGGCCGAGATCGTCGCCAAGATGGTCGAGGGATCGGTGCAGAAGTTCCTCAAGGAGGTCTCGCTGCTCGACCAGGTGTTCGTCAAGGCCACCGACGGCAAGCAGACGGTGGGCCAGATGCTCAAGGACAAGAAGACCACGGTGAACGGATTCACGCTGTACGTGGTCGGCGAGGGCATCGAGAGGAAGGCCGACGACTTCGCCGCCGAGGTCGCGGCGCAGGTCGCTGCGGCCAAGAGCCAGTGACGGGCCGCGCCGTACACTAGCCGCCGTCTCACGAGCGAGGGCGCCGCATGCCGGCCTACAAGCGCATCCTGCTGAAGCTGTCGGGCGAGGCCCTGATGGGCGACGACGCCTACGGCATCAACCGCGCCACGATCGTGCGCATCGTGCGCGAGGTGCAGGACGTGACCCGGCTCGGCTGTGAGGTCGCGGTGGTCATCGGCGGCGGCAACATCTTCCGCGGCGTGGCCGGCGGGTCGGTGGGCATGGACCGCGCCACCGCCGACTACATGGGCATGCTGGCCACGGTGATGAACTCGCTGGCGTTGGCCGACACGATGCGCCAGGAGGGCATGACCGCGCGCGTGATGAGCGCGATCGCCATCGAGCAGGTCGTCGAGCCGTACGTGCGGCCGAAGGCGCTGCAGTACCTGGAGGAGGGCAAGGTCGTGGTGTTCGCCGCCGGCACCGGCAACCCCTTCTTCACCACCGACACCGCCGCGGCGCTGCGCGGCGCCGAGATCGGCGCCGAGATCGTGCTCAAGGCGACCAAGGTCGACGGGGTGTACACCGACGACCCGAACAAGGACGCCTCGGCGACGCGGTACGCGCGCATCACCTTCGACGAGGCGATCGTCAGGAACCTGCAGGTGATGGACGCCACCGCGTTCGCGCTGTGCCGCGACCAGAAGCTGCCGATCAAGGTGTTCTCGATCTTCAAGCCCGGCGCGCTCAAGCGCGTCGTGCTCGGCGACGACGAGGGCACCCTGGTGCACGTCTGAACGGAGAGTGACCCGATGAGCTCCCCCGCCGAGATCCGCAAGACGGCCGAGCAGAAGATGGCCAAGTCGGTCGACGCGCTGCGCGCCGAATTGCAGAAGATCCGCACCGGACGCGCCCACCCCGGGCTGCTCGACCAGGTGCACGTCGAGTACTACGGATCGATGGTGCCGATCAGCCAGGTGGCCAATGTCAGCCTGCTCGACGCGCGCACGATCAGCGTGCAGCCGTGGGAGAAAGGCATGGGCGCGAAGGTCGAGAAGGCGATCCGCGAGAGCGACCTGGGCCTGAACCCCTCGGCACAGGGCGACCTGCTGCGTGTGCCGATGCCGCCGCTGACCGAGGAGCGACGCCGGGAGCTGACCAAGGTCGCTCGCCACGCCGGCGAGGAAGCCAAGGTGGCGGTGCGCAACCTGCGCCGCGATGCCAACGAGCACGCCAAGCGCCTGCTCAAGGACAAGGCCATCGGCGAGGACGACGAGCGACGCCTGCTCGACGAGATGCAGCGCCTGACCGACCGCATGGTCGTCGAGATCGACAGGCTCGTCGCCGCCAAGGAAGGCGAGATCATGGCGGTGTGATCCACGCCGCACCGCCCGCCTTCCGACCCGGCATCGCGTGAACCCGCAGCACCGAAGACTCCCGCGCCACGTCGCCATCGTGATGGACGGCAACGGGCGCTATGCCAAGGCGCGCGGCATGCCGCGCGCCTTCGGCCACAAGGCCGGCGTCGACGCACTGATGCGCGTGGTGCGCGTGGCCGCCGACCGCGGCATCGAGTACCTGACCGTGTTCGCGTTCTCGTCGGAGAACTGGAACCGTCCCGGCGACGAGGTGTCGAGCCTGATGCGGTTGGTGCTGGTCGCGGTGCAGCGCCACGTGCCGCGGCTCGAGCGCGAGGGCGTGCGCGTGCGCGTCGTCGGCGACCGCGCCGGCATCGCCGACGACGTGCGCCGCGCGTGCGAGAGCGCCGAGGCACAGACCGCGCACAACCAGCGCATCACGCTGTCGGTCGCGTTCAACTACGGCGGGCGCTGGGATGTCGCGCAGGCGTGCCGGCGCATCGTCGCGTCCGGGGTGAGCGCGGCGCAGGTCGACGAGGCGCTGATCTCCCGCCACCTGGCGATGGGCTTCGCGCCCGATCCCGACCTGTTCATCCGCACCGGCGGCGAGGTGCGCATCAGCAACTTCCTGCTGTGGCAGGCGGCGTACTCGGAGTTGTACTTCAGCGACCGCCTGTGGCCCGAGTTCGGCGAGGCCGACTTCGACGCGGCGCTGCTCGAATACGCGCGCCGCGAGCGCCGCTTCGGCGCGCTGACCACGGAGGCGGTCGCCGCGGCCGGCGCCTGATGCTCAGGCAGCGCGTCGTCACCGCCGTGCTGCTGCTCGCGTTGCTGATCCCGGCCCTGGTGGCCGAGCAGGCGCTGCCGTTCGCGCTGCTCACGTTGGCACTGATCGCCGCGGCGGCCTGGGAGTGGGCGCGACTCAACGGCGTCGCCTCGTGGGGCGCGTGGCTCAGCGGCGCCGCCGTGGCGTCGGCGTGCGTCGTTGCGCTGATCACCGGCTGGACTGCCCGCACCCCGGCGCTGCTGTGGTGGATCGCGTCGCTGGTGTGGTGCGTCGGCGGCGCCGTGGCGCTGCGCGCCGGCCCGTCGGGTTGGCCCCACCTGCCGCGCTCGTTGCGCTGGGGCATCGGCGTGGCCGGCCTGTGGGTGGCGTGGCTGGCCATCGGGCAGGCGCGCGGGATCGGCCTGAACTTCGTGCTGTCGGTGTTCTGCCTCGTGTGGGTCGCCGACATCGCCGCCTACTTCGGCGGGCGGCGCTTCGGCCGGCGCAAGCTGGCGCCGTCGATCAGCCCCGGCAAGAGCTGGGAGGGTGTCTACAGTGGTGTGGCCGGCGTGCTGGTGCTGGCGCTGGCGTGGCTGTGGGCCGATCGGCGCTGGGCGCTGACGCCCAGCCTGTACAGCGAACTGTTCGCCGCCGGCGGTGCGCTTGCGCTGCTGCTGGGTTGCGGCGTGCTGGCGGCGATGAGCGTGGTCGGCGACCTCGTCGAGTCGCTGGTCAAGCGTGCCGCCGGCGCGAAGGACAGCAGCGCGCTGCTGCCTGGTCATGGCGGCGTGCTCGACCGCGTCGACGCGCTTCTGCCGGTGTTCCCCATCGCGCTGGCGCTGCTCGCTCTGACCCGTCTGTGAACCGGGTCGGTCGCCGCCCGACCGCACCGCGGGGCCGCGGTGCCCGATACTGCAAACGATGTCGAGTCAACGTCTGTGCATCCTGGGGTCGACCGGCTCGATCGGCGTGAACACGCTCGACGTGGCCGCGCGCCACCCCGGGCGCTTCGAGGTCTTCGCGCTGAGCGCGCACGCGCGCGTCGACGCGCTCGCCGATCAGTGCCTGCGCCACCGCCCGCGCCACGCGGTGGTCGCCGACGACGCCGGCGCGAGGCGGCTGCGCGCGATGCTGCGTGAGCGGCGTGTCGACACTGAGGTGCACTGCGGCGCGCGCGCTCTCGTCGAGCTGGCGGCGCACGCCGAGGTCGACGTCGTGATGGCGGCCATCGTCGGCGCGGCCGGCCTAGCGCCGTGCCTGTCCGCCGCACGCGCCGGCAAGCGGCTGCTGCTGGCCAACAAGGAGGCGCTGGTGGTCGGCGGCGCGCTGTTCGTCGACGCGGTGCACGCCGGCGGCGCGACGCTGCTGCCGATCGACAGCGAGCACTCGGCGATCTTTCAGTGCCTGCCCGAGGACCGCGCACGCTGGCCGCAGTTCATCGACCACATCGTGCTCACCGCGTCGGGCGGGCCGTTCCGCGGTCGCGACCCGGCCAGCCTGCACGGCGTGACCCCCGAGGAGGCCTGCGCGCACCCGAACTGGGTCATGGGGCGCAAGATCTCGGTCGACTCGGCGACGATGATGAACAAGGCACTCGAGGTCATCGAGGCGCGCTGGCTGTTCGACTTGGCGCCCGAGCAGGTACAGGTGCTGATCCACCCGCAGAGCATCGTGCACTCGATGGTCGTCACCCGCGACCGCTCGGTGCTCGCGCAGATGGGCACGCCCGACATGCGCGTGCCGATCGCCGTCGGTCTGGCGCACCCGCAGCGCATCGAGTGCGGCGCCGAGCCGCTCGACCTGACGCGGCTGGCGGCGCTGACGTTCGAGGCGCCGGACCCGCACCGCTTTCCGTCGCTGTTTCTCGCCTGGGACGCGCTGCGCGGCCCGGAAGGCAGCGCCGCGGTGCTCAACGCGGCCAACGAAGAGGCGGTGGCGGCGTTCCTCGCGGGCATGATCGACTTCACCGCGATCCACGGCATCAACGCCGAGGTGTTCGAGCGCGTGAGCCCCGACCTGCCGCGCGAGCCCGGCCTCGACGACGTGCTGGCGCTCGACGAACGCGCGCGCCGCGTGGCACGCGAATGCGTCAGGGAGCGCGCCCGGTGACCACGGTCCTCGCCTTCCTCGTGACGCTGGGCATCCTGATCGTCGTGCACGAGTGGGGGCACTATCGCGTGGCACGCGCCTGCGGGGTAAAAGTGCTGCGCTTCTCGGTGGGCTTCGGCCGCGCGATCTGGCGTCGCCAGCGCAGCCCCGACGACACCGAATTCGTGATTGGCGCGCTACCGCTGGGCGGCTACGTGCGCATGCTCGACGAGCGCGAGGGGCCGGTGGCGCCGCACGAGCGCGACCAGGCGTTCAATCGAAAGTCGCTCGGCCAGCGCGCCGCGATCGTCGCCGCCGGGCCGGCGGCCAACCTGCTCCTGGCCGTGCTGCTGTACGCCGGCGCGCACTGGATCGGCGTCGAGGAACCGCGCGCCGTGCTGGCCACGCCGGCGGCGCACAGCGTCGCCGAGCGCGCGGGGCTGCGCGCCGGCGACTGGATCCGCGAGTGGTCGGTCGACGGCGAGGAGTGGCAGCCGGTGCGTTCGCTCACCGACCTCCGCTGGCAGGTGACGCAGGCGGCGCTGCGCGGCGACGACGTGCAACTGCGCGTCGGCGACCGCGACGGGCGCGGCGCTCGCGTCGCGCGCCTCGAACTGGCGGCGCTGGGCGTGCGCGACGTCGACCCGACGCTGATGCGGCGCATCGGGCTCGCGTCGGCGTTCAGCGAGGCGGTGATGGGCGAGGTGCGCGCCGGCGGGCCGGCCGACCGCGCCGGGCTGCGCGCGGGCGACCGCGTGCTGCGCGTCGACGGCGCAGCGATCGCCGACGCGGCGGCGCTGCGCGAACGCGTGCTCGGCGCGCTGCGCGACGGCGAGGCCCGCGCGATGCAGTGGGAGGTCGAGCGCGACGCGAGCGTGCTGACGCTGGAAGTCAAGCCGCGCGTGGCCACCGAGGTGGACCCGCCGTCGGCACGCATCGACGCGTTCATCGGTCCGCCGCCCGAGATGGTGCAGGTCCGCTACGGTCCGCTCGAGGGGCTGGCGCATGGCGCGACGCGCACCTGGGAGGTGTCGACGCTGACCCTGAAGATGCTGGGGCGCATGCTGATCGGCGAGGCGTCGCTGAAAAACCTGTCGGGGCCGCTGACGATCGCCGACTACGCGGGCCAGTCGGTGCACCAGGGGCTGGCGTACTACCTGGGCTTCCTGGCGCTGGTCAGCGTCAGCCTGGGCGTGCTCAACCTGCTGCCGCTGCCGATGCTCGACGGCGGGCACCTCATGTATTATTTGTGGGAGGGCGTGACCGGACGTCCGGTCTCTGAGGCCTGGCTCCAGTGGCTGCAGCGCGCCGGCGCGCTGGTCCTGCTGCTGTTGATGTCGCTCGCGTTATCCAACGACGTGGCCCGCCTGCTCGGCCTGCACTGACTCCTTCCTGCCCGATGCCATTTCCCTGCTCAATGGGCCTCGCGCGCCCTGTGGCCGCCTGTGTCGCGTCGGTGGCCGTGGTGGCCGCGGCGCCGGCCTGGGCCGTCGAGCCCTTCGTGCTCAAGGACATCCGCATCGAGGGCCTGCAGCGCACCGACCCGGGCACGGTGTTCGCATCGCTGCCGTTTCGCGTCGGCGACACCTACGACGACGCGAAGGGCGCGACGGCGCTGCGCGCGCTGTTCGCCACCGGGCTGTTCAACGACGTACGCCTCGAGATCGACGGCGACGTCGTCATCGTCGTCGTCGAGGAACGCCCGGTCATCGCCGCGGTCAGCTTCGTCGGCATGAAGGAGTTCGAGAGCGACACCATCTCGAAGGCGCTGCGCGACGCCGGCATCGGCGAGGGCCTGCCGTTCGACAAGGCGCTGGTCGACCGCGCCGAGCAGGAGATCAAGCGCCAGTACCTGTCGCGCAGCCTGTACGGCGCCGAGGTGGTGACCACGGTGACGCCGCTCGAGCGCAACCGCGTCAACGTCACCTTCACGGTGGTCGAGGGCGACGCGGCGCGCATCGGCGAGATCCGCATCGTCGGCAACGCCGTGTTCTCCGAGCGCACGCTGCTCGGCCTGTTCGAGCAGACGACCAGCGGCTGGCTCACCTGGTACACGAAGAGCGATCGCTACTCGCGCGCCAAGCTCAACGCCGACCTCGAGACGCTGCGCGCGTACTACACGAACCGGGGCTACCTCGACTTCGCCGTCGAGTCGGCGCAGGTCACGATCTCGCCGGACAAGCAGCACATCGCGATCACGATCTCGGTGCGCGAGGGCCAGCGGTTCGTCGTCACCGGCGTTCGCCTCGAAGGCGAGTACCTCGGCCGGCTCGACGAGTTCAAGTCGCTCGTGCGCGTCGAGCCGGGTGCGCCGTACCGCGCGCAGGACGTGGCCGACACCGTGCGGCTGTTCGGGGAGCGCTTCGGGCTGTACGGCTACGCGTTCGCCCGCGTCGAGCCGAACCCGGTGATCGACCGCGAACGCGGACAGGTCGAGGTGGTGTTCGTCGCGCTGCCGCAGCGGCGCGTGTACGTGCGCCGCATCAACGTCGCCGGCAACCTGCGCACGCGCGACGAGGTGATCCGCCGCGAGTTCCGCCAGTTCGAGTCGGCCTGGTACGACGGTGCGCGCATCAAGCTGTCGCGCGACCGCGTCGACCGGCTGGGCTTCTTCACCGAGGTCAGCGTCGACACGGAAGAGGTGCCCGGTGCCCCCGACCAGGTCGACCTGACGCTCAAGGTCACCGAGAAGCCCACCGGCAACCTGCTGCTCGGCGCCGGCTACTCGAGCGCCGAGAAGCTGTCGCTGACTGCGTCGGTGCGGCAGGAGAACATTTTCGGCACCGGCAACTACCTCGGCGTCGAGCTGAACACGAGCAAGTACAACCGCAGCTTCGTGCTCTCCAGCGTCGACCCGTACTTCACGGTCGACGGCGTCTCGCGCTACCTGGACCTGTACTACCGCACGACGCGCCCGATCAACAGCCAGGGCGACACCTACAGCCTGGTCACGCCGGGCGTCGTGGTGCGCTTCGGCGTGCCGTTCTCCGACTTCGACACGGTGTTCTTCGGCCTCGGCGTCGAGAGCACGCGCATCAAGGGCAGCACCGGCCTGCCGAACAACTGGTACCTGTACCGCGAGGAGTACGGCGACACCGCCACGGCGTTCCCGCTGACGCTGGGCTGGGCGCGCGACGGGCGCGACAGCGCGCTGGTGCCCACGCGGGGACGCTACTCGCGCGTCAACCTCGAGTGGGGCGTCGGCGGCAATGCGCAGTACGCGCGCGCCAACCTGCAACTGCAGCAGTACATCCCGCTCGGCGGCGCCTACACGCTGGGCCTGAACGGCGAGATCGGCTACGGCCGCTCGCTCAACGACCGCACCTACCCGTTCTTCAAGAACTACTTCGGCGGTGGCCTCGGGTCGGTGCGCGCGTTCGACCAGGCCTCGCTCGGCCCGGTCGACGTCACGGGTACCTACATCGGCGGCCCGAAGCGCGTCAACCTCAACGCCGAGCTGTACGTGCCGGTGCCCGGATCAGGCACCGACAAGACGCTGCGGCTGTTCGCCTTCACCGATGTCGGCAACGTGTGGGGCGAGGACGAGAAGGTCAGCGCCGGCTCGCTGCGCGCCTCGGCGGGCATCGGCCTGAGCTGGCTGTCGCCGATCGGGCCGCTCAAGCTGAGCTACGGCACGCCGATCCGCAAGGAGCCGAACGATAGAATCCAGAAGTTTCAATTCCAGGTCGGGACCGCGTTTTGATGAACTCGAGGAAGTGGAAACCGGCTGTCGTCGCCGTCGCGCTGGCGCTGCTCGGCGGCCTCGCGCAGGCGCAGGAGCTGAAGATCGGCTACGTCGACCTGCAGCGCGTGCTGCGTGACGCGCAACCGGCGAAGGCGGCCCAGGCCAAGCTCGAGTCCGAGTTCGGCAAGCGCGAGAAGGAACTGGCCGACCTGGCCGCCCGCCTGAAGGCCGCCTCGGAGCGGCTCGACCGCGACGCGCCGACGCTGGCCGAGAGCGAGCGCAGCCGACGCCAGCGCGAACTCGTCGAGCAAGACCGCGAGTTCCAGCGCAAGCGCCGCGAGTTCCAGGAGGATCTGACCCAGCGCAAGAACGAGGAACTGGCGCAGGTGCTCGACCGCGCCAACCGCGCCGTCAAGCAGATCTTCGACCAGGAGAAGTACGACCTGATCCTCCAGGAGGTCGTGTTCGCCAGCCCGCGCGTGGACATCACCAAGCGCGTGATCGACGCGCTGAACAACGGCAAGTGAACCCGGCCTCGCTCGGCGAGATCGTCGCCGCGCTCGGCGGCGAGCTGGCCGGCGACGCGAACCGGCGCGTCGAGCGCATCGCCCCGCTGGCCAGCGCCGACGGTGCGTCGATCGGCTTCCTCGCGAATCCGCGCTACCGCGCGCAACTGGCCGAGACACGCGCGGCTTGCGTGATCGTCACGCCGGCGCTGCGCGACCTGGCCTCACCCGGCGTGGCCACCATCGCCACGGCCGACCCCTATCTGTACTTCGCGCGCCTCACGCAGTGGTGGGCCGCGCGCACGCGTCCGGTGCCGGCGCCCGGGGTACACCCCAGCGCGGTGCTCGCCCCCGGCTGCCGCGTGCACCCGGGCGCGTCGGTCGGTGCGCTGGTCTGCGTCGGCGAGGACGCCGAAGTCGGCGACGGCGCGGTGATCGGCGCGCAGTGCCACGTCGGCCGTGGCGCTGTGATCGGCGCGCACACGCGGCTCGCGCCGCGCGTGGTGATCGGCGACTTTTGCCGGCTCGGCGCGCGATGCGTCGTGCAAAGCGGCGCGGTGATCGGCGGCGACGGCTTCGGCTTCGCGCCCGACGGCGGGCGCTGGGTGAAGATCGAGCAACTCGGCGCGGTGCGCATCGGCGACGACGTCGAGATCGGCGCCAACACCTGCATCGACCGCGGAGCGCTCGACGACACGGTGATCGAAGACGGCGTCAAGCTCGACAACCTGATCCAGATCGCGCACAACGTGCACGTCGGCGCGCACACCGCGATGGCCGGCTGCGTCGGCGTCGCCGGCAGCGCCAGGATCGGCGCGCACTGCACCATCGGCGGCGCGGCGATGATCGCCGGCCATCTCGAGATCGCCGACCACGTGCACGTCTCGGCGGGCAGTTTCGTCAGCCGTTCGATCCTGCGGCCGGGCCAGTACACCGGCGTGTTCCCGCTCGACGACAATGCCTCGTGGGAGAAGAACGCGGCGACGCTGCGCCAGTTGTACCGCCTGCGCGAGCGCGTGCGCGCACTCGAGAAGAACCCACCCAACCCCGGCTAGGAGCGTGCGGCGCGCGCCGCCCCGACGATGGACATCCACCAGATCCTGAAGAAGCTGCCGCACCGCTACCCGTTCATCATGGTCGACCGCGTGCTCGAGGTCGACCCCGGAAGGCGGCTGCTGGCGCTGAAGAACGTGACCATCAACGAGCCGTACTTCGTCGGCCACTTCCCGTCGCGGCCGGTGATGCCCGGCGTGCTGATGCTCGAGGCGCTCGCCCAGGCGAGCGCGCTGCTTTCGTTCGACACGCTCGGCGTCGACCTCGACGAGAAGACGCTGTTCTACTTCGCCGGTATCGACGCGGCGCGCTTCAAGCGTGTCGTCGGGCCGGGCGACCAGCTGCTGCTCGACGTCTCGCTGCAGCGCCAACGCCAGGGCATCTTCAAGTACGGCGCGCAGGCGCGTGTGGGCGACGAGGTCGCCGTCGAGGCCGAGCTGATGTGCACGATGCGCCGCACGGCGTGAGACGGCGATGGCGCGCATCCACCCGACCGCCCTCGTCGACCCCGGCGCCGAGCTCGACGACTCGGTCGAGGTCGGCGCCTACACGCTGGTCGGCGCTCAGGTGCGCATCGGCGCCGGCACCACGGTCGGCGCGCACTGCGTGATCGAGGGTCGCACGACGATCGGGCGCGACAACCGTGTCTTCCAGTTCTGCTCGCTCGGCGCAGCGCCGCAGGACAAGAAGTACGCCGGTGAGCCGACCGCGCTCGAGATCGGCGACGGCAACACGATCCGCGAGTTCTGCACCTTCAACCGCGGCACCGCGCAGGACGCCGGCGTCACGCGGCTGGGCGACGGCAACTGGATCATGGCCTACGTGCACCTCGCGCACGACTGCCAGGTCGGCAGCCACACGATCCTGGCGAACAACGCGACGCTCGCCGGCCACGTGCACCTGGGCGACTGGGCCATCGTCGGCGGGCTGACCGGCGTGCACCAGTTCTGCAAGATCGGCGCGCACGTGATGGTCGGCTTCGCCAGCGCCGTGACGCAGGACGTGCCGCCGTTCATGCTGGTCGACGGCAACCCGCTGGCGGTGCGCGGATTCAACGCCGAGGGGTTGCGCCGGCGCGGCTTCGGGCCGGCGCGCATCGGCGCCGTCAAGCAGATGCACCGGCTGCTGTACCGGCAGGGCAAGACGCTCGAGCAGGCCCGCACCGAGATCGGCGCACTGGCGTCGTCGACGCCCGAGGCCGCCGCCGACGTCGCGCTGATGCTGGACTTCCTCGCCGGCGCCAGCCGCGGCATCGCCCGCTGAATGGCCCACGCCCGCAGCGCTCACGGCGCACGCCCTCGAGGGGGCGGCGCCGGCGGGCCGACCAGGCCGGACCCGCGGCGGTGGCCCGACGGTGCGTGGTCCGACGGTTCCGCCTCGCACGCCGATGCCTTGACCCTCTGACGGCTGCGACGGCGCATGGACGACGACGCACCCCGGTTGGCCATGGTGGCCGGCGAGGCTTCGGGCGACCTGCTCGCGTCGCACCTGCTGGCGGCCCTGAAGGCGCGCTGGCCCGGCGTCCGGGCGGCCGGGGTCGGCGGGCCGCTGATGGTCGCGCAGGGCTTCGACGTCTGGTGGCCCAGCGACCGCCTGGCGGTGCACGGCTACGCCGAGGCGCTGCGCCACTATCGCGCGCTGTCGGCGCTGCGGCGCGAGCTCGGCAGCCGGCTGCTCGCCGAACGTCCGGACCTGTTCGTCGGCGTCGACGCGCCCGACTTCAACCTCGGCCTCGAGGCGCGGCTGAAGTCGGGCGGCGTGCGCACGGTGCACTTCGTCTGCCCATCGGTCTGGGCCTGGCGCGGCGGCCGCGCTGCGCGGCTGGCGGCCAGCGCCGACCATGTGCTGTGCCTGTTCCCTTTCGAACCGGCGCTGCTCGAACGCCACGGCGTCGGCGCGACCTACGTCGGGCATCCGCTGGCCGACGTGATCCCGCTCGACCCGCCGACCGACGCGGCGCGCGCCGCGCTGGGCCTGCCCGACGGCGACCCGGTGGTCGCGCTGCTGCCCGGCAGCCGCAGCGGCGAGGTCGCGCACCTCGCGCCGCGTTTCATCGCCGCGGCGCGGCTGCTGCTGCGCGAACGTCCGCGCCTGCGTTTCGTGCTGCCGGCCGCGCCGGGCCAGCGCGCGCGCCTCGAGGCGATGCTGGCGGGGCAGGGCCTGCCGCTGCTGCTGGTCGACGGCCGCTCGCACGAGGCGCTGGCCGCGTGTGACGTGACGCTGATCGCCAGCGGCACCGCCACGCTCGAGGCGATGCTGTTCAAGCGCCCGATGGTGATCGCCTACCACATGAACGAGCTGAGCTGGCAGATCATGAACCGCATGCGCTACCAGCCCTGGGTGGGGCTGCCGAACATCCTGTGCCGTGACTTCGTCGTGCCCGAGCTGCTGCAGCGCGCCGCGAGCCCCGAAGCGCTTGCGCGCGAGGTCGGGCGCTGGCTCGACGACCCGCCGCGCATGCTCGCGCTGCACGCGCGCTTCGCCGACCTGCACCTGCAACTGCGCCGCGACACCGCGCGCGCCGCCACCGATGCCATCGCCACGCTGCTCGGCCGCTGATCGGCGCGCCGCGACGCTGCCGCGACGCTGGCGCGCGCTGCTCGCGCGGCAGGAATGCCTCGGCCTGGTCGCCGGTGTCGACGAGGCCGGCCGCGGGCCTCTCGCCGGACCGGTGGTCGCCGCCGCGGTGATCCTCGACGAGTTGCAGCCGATCGCCGGGCTGGCCGACTCGAAGCGCCTGGGGCCGGTCACGCGCGATCGCCTGTTCGACGAGATCCGTGCGAAGGCGCTGGCGTGCTGCATCGCAGAGGCCAGCGTCGACGAGATCGACCGGCTGAACATCCTGCACGCCGCGATGCTCGCGATGCAGCGCGCGGTGCAGGGACTGAGGCTGACGCCGCGGCGCGTGCTCGTCGACGGCAACCGCGTGCCCGCGCTGACGGTGCCGGCGCGGGCCATCGTGAAGGGCGACGCGACGGTCGCGGCGATCTCGGCGGCGTCGATACTGGCCAAGGTGCACCGCGACCGGCTGTGCCTGGCGCTCGACGCCGCGCACCCGCAGTACGGCTTCGCCGAGCACAAGGGTTACCCGACGCCGGCGCATCTGGCGGCGCTGCGTGCACACGGGGCATGTCCGCTGCATCGGCGCAGTTTCGCGCCCGTGCGCGACGCCGTCGACCCACCGACGACACCGTGAGCGAGGCGGCCGTCATCACCTCGCGCGACAACCCGCTGCTGGTGCGGGTGCGCCGGCTCGCCCGCGAGCCGGCCGCCACGCGCAAGCTGGGCTGGGTCTGGCTCGAGGGCGAGCACCTGTGCCGCGCCGCGCTGGGGCGCGGCGTGCGGCCGCGCGCCGCGCTGCTGGCCGAGCACGCGTCGGCCGATCCGGCGTGGGTCGAGCTCGCTGCGGCGGCGGCGCGCGTGCACGTCGTCGCCGATGCACTGTGGAAGTCGTTGAGCACGCTCGAATCGCCGGCGCCGCTGGGATTCCTGCTCGACCTGCCGGGCGCGGCCGTGTTGCAGCCCGACGCACCCACCGTCGTGCTCGACCGCGTGCAGGACGCCGGCAACGTCGGCTCGATCCTGCGCAGCGCGGCCGCGCTCGGTGTGGCGCAGGTGGTCGCACTCGCCGGCAGCGCCGGGCTGTGGACGCCGAAGGTGTTGCGCGCGGCGATGGGCGCGCACTTCGCGCTGCGCCTGATCGACGCCGCGCAGCCGCAGACGCTGGCGGCGCTGCGCGTGCCACTGCTGGTGACCGGCTCGCACGACGGCGTCGCGCTGCCGCGGGCGTCGCTGCCCTGGCCCTGCGCGTGGGTCTTCGGCCACGAAGGGCAGGGCGTGCAGCCGTCGCTGCGCGCACACGCGGCGCTGGCGGTGCGCATCCCGCAGCCCGGCGGCGAGGAGTCGCTCAACGTCGCGGCCGCGGCGGCGATCTGCCTGTACGAGTCGCTGCGCGCGCGATCGCGCTGACACAATCGTCGCATGACCTTCTTCGCAACATGGCCCGGCTGGGCCTGGGCGCTGTTCGCGCTGCTCGCGGTCGTGTTGCTGGTGCAGCTGTGGCTGGCGCTGCGCCGCAGCGACGACGCGCCGCTGCGCGCACTGGGCGAGTCGCTGCGGCGCGCGGCGGCCGACGACGCGCAGCAGCTCGGCCGCGAGCTTCGCACCGAGGTGGCCGACAGCGCGCGCGGCACGCGGCAGGAGCTGGCCGGCACGCTGGCGCTGTTCCAGCAGACGCTGCTCGCGCAGTCGGGCGACGGCGTGCGCACGCAGAACGAGCAGATCGACACGCTGCGCACCCAGCTCGCGACGATGCAGCAGCAAGTCGGCGACGCGCTCGCCGAGGCGACGCGTGCGCTGGCCCAGCAGGGGCAGGCCGCGCGCGATGCGCAGGACGCGGCGCTGCTGCGCCAGGCCGAGCAGCAGGCGCAGTCGCTGCAGCGCGTGTCCGAGCAGCAGGCGCAGTCGCTGCAGCGCCTGGGCGACACGCTGTCCGAGCAGCTGCGCGCGCTCGCCGAGTCGAACGAGCGGCGGCTCGCCGACATGCGCCAGACCGTCGAGGGCCGGCTGCAGGCGCTGCAGCAGGGCAACGAGGCCAAGCTCGAGCAGATGCGCGCCACCGTCGACGAGAAGCTGCACGCCACGCTCGAGCAGCGTCTGGGCGAGAGCTTCCGCCAGGTCGCCGAGCGGCTCGAGCAGGTGCACAAGGGGCTCGGCGAGATGCAGGTGCTGGCCCGCGACGTCGGCTCGCTGAACCGCGTGCTGACCAACGTGAAGACGCGCGGCGTGTTCGGCGAGGTGCAGCTCGCCGGGCTGCTCGAGCAGGTGCTGACGCCCGACCAGTACGCTGCCAACGTCGAGACCGTGCCCGGCAGCGGCGCGCGCGTCGAATTCGCGATCCGCCTGCCCGGGCGCCGCGACGACGGCCGGCCGCTGTGGCTGCCGATCGACGCCAAGTTCCCGCGCGAGGACTACGAGCGCCTGCTCGAGGCCCACGAGCGCGCCGACCCGGCGGGCGTCGACGCCGCGGCCAAGGCGATCGAGGCGCGGCTGCGGCTGGAGGCGAAGACGATTCGCGAGAAGTACGTCGCCGCACCGCACACCACCGACTTCGCGATCCTGTTCGTGCCCACCGAAGGGCTGTACGCCGAGGCGCTGCGCCGCCCGGGGTTGGTCGAGTCGCTGCAGCGCGAGCACCGCATCACGCTGGCCGGGCCGACCACGCTGCTGGCCACGCTGTCGAGCCTGCAGATGGGGTTCCGCACGCTGGCGCTCGAACAGCGCAGCGCCGAGGTCTGGCAGGTGCTCGGCGCCGTGAAGACCGAGTTCGCGAAGTTCGGCGACGTGCTGGCGAAGACGAAGAAGAAGCTCGACGAGGCCAGCTCGACGATCGAGGCGGCCGAGACGCGCACGCGTGCGATGGCCCGCCAGCTGCGCAGCGTCGAGGCGCTGCCCGAGGCGCAGGCGCAGCGCCTGCTGCCCGGTGGCGACGACGACGGCGCTGCGTCGCCGCATGCCTGAGCCAGACGGCGACGGTGCGGCGCCGCCGGGCAGCGGTTTCGACCGCACGCTCGTGTTGCTGATCGCCGGGCAGATCGGCATGCACGCGGCGATGGCCGGGCTGCGCCTGGCCGCGCCGCTGCAGGCGCTGCGCGAGGGCCACAGCGCTTGGTCGGTGGGCGTGCTGCTGGCGCTGTTCGCCGCCGCGCCGGTGCTGCTGGCGCTCGGCGCCGGACGCATGGCCGACCGCCACGGCTACCACCGGCCGGCGCGCATCGCGGTGGGTTTGAGTCTGGCCGGGCTCGCGGTCGCGCTGGCGTCGACACCGCTGGCCGGCCGGGCGCAGTTCGCGCTGCTGTGCCTGGCCGCGACGCTCAGCGGCGCCGGCAGCAACGTCGGGCTGATCGTGATGCAGCGCACCGCGGGCGTGCGCGCGCGCGACGGCGTCGAGCGCATGCGCATGTTCAGCTGGATCGGCATGGCGCCGTCGCTGGCCAATGCGGTGGGCCCGGTCGCCGCCGGGCTGGCGATCGATCTCGGCGGCTTCGCCGCCGCCTACGCGCTGCTGCTCGCGCTGCCGCTGGGCAGCGCGTGGTGCGCGCGTCGCGTGCCGGCACTGCCGCCTGCCGACCGCCCCGCGGCGAGGCAGCGCGGTGGTGCGTTCGCGCTGCTCGCCGCGCCGCGGTTCAAGCGGCTGCTGTTCGTCAACTGGCTGCTGTCGAGCTGCTGGGACGTGCACAGCTTCGCCGTGCCGGTGCTGGGCAACGCGCTGGGGTTCAACGCGTCGACGATCGGGCTGATCCTCGGCCTGTTCACGCTCGCCGTGACCTGCGTGCGCCTGCTCATCCCGCTGCTCGCGCACCGGCTGCGCGAGGTCACCGTGGTGCGCGCGGCGATGCTCGCCACGGCTGCGGTTTTCGCGGTGTACCCGCTGACCACGTCGCCGTGGGCGATGGCCGTCTGCGCCGTGCTGCTCGGCGTTGCGCTCGGTGCGGTGCAGCCGATGCTGATGTCGACGCTGCACCAGCTGACCCCAGCGCACCGCCACGGCGAGGCGATCGCGCTGCGTTCGATGTCGATCAACGCGGCGAGCACGCTGATGCCGCTGGTGTTCGGCGCCGCCGGCGCGGCGCTCGGCGTGGCGGCGCTGTTCTGGGTGATGGGCGCGGCGGTCGGTGCCGGCAACTGGAGTGCACGCCGGCTCGACGCAGCAGCGCCCGGCCGATCGTCCGCGGGCTAGAAGCGGATGCCGCCGCCGGCGGGCAGGGGCAGCGACGGCCGCGGCAGCGGCTCGACCGGCGTCTGCGGCTCGGCGGCGGGCGCGGGCACCGTGCGCCGCGCGACCAGCGGCTGGACCTCGGGCGGCGCGTAGTTCGCCGGCAGGCGCGACGTGCGCGGGTAGCCGGCGAGGTCCAGCGTGGCGTTCCACTCCTCGGCGGCGAAGCCGCGCAGCGCCTGCGCACCGACGGTCAGCGCCGGCGCGTCGAGACTGCCGACCGCACGCAGCCAGGCGTCGCGGTCGGCCGCCGGGTCGGCGCGGCGTTCCTCGTGCGGCACGCCGCGGCTGCGCAGCAGGTCGCGGCCGCGATCGCAAGGCGCGCAGTCGGGCAAGGTGTAGAGCACGACGGGAAACCGCGCGGCGGCCTCGCGCAGCGCCTGCGGCAGCGCAGGGGAGCCGGCGCCGCCTTCGGTGCGCCCCAGGCTTTCGACACGCAGGTTGCCGCCGGCGGGCGGCCGGTCGGTGTAGGTCACGGCGCCGTCGGGGGCGACCAGCTTGTAAAGCGCCTGAGCCGCGGCCGGCGCGGCGGCGCAGGCCAGCCACAGGCCCGCCAGCGCGACGGTCGGGGCGAACGGACGGTGACGTGCACTCATGCGTCTTCCTTCGGACAGCACCCGGCGGGCGCGCCCCGGCGGACCACCCGACGGGCTGTTGCGCCGCAATCTAACCCACGCGGCGGCCGCGCTTCAACCCATGCCTTGGTGGCGCAGCAGCGCATCGATCAATGGTTCACGCCCGCGGAAGGCGCGGAAGCTGTCGATGGCCTTGCGGCTGCCGCCGACCTCGAGGATCTCGCGGCGGTAGCGCCGACCGGTCTCGGCGTCGAACACGCCGCGCTCCTCGAACGCGCTCCAGGCGTCGGCGCTGAGCACCTCGGCCCACTTGTAGCTGTAGTAGCCGGCCGAGTAGCCGCCGGCGAAGATGTGCGAGAACGAGTGCGCGAAGCGGTTGTAGGGCACGCGCGGCAGCACCGACACCTCGTCGCGCACCTCGTCGGCGATCGCGGCGATGCGCTCGGCCGCGCCGTACTCGAGGTGGATGCGCATGTCGAACAGCGCGAACTCGACCTGGCGCAGCATCTGCAGCCCGCTGTGGAAGTTCTTCGCCGCGAGCATCTTGTCGAACAGCGCGCGCGGCAGTGCCTCGCCGTGGTCGACGTGCGCGCTCAGGCGCTTCACCACGTCCCACTCCCAGCAGAAGTTCTCCATGAACTGGCTGGGCAGTTCGACGGCGTCCCACTCGACGCCGCTGATGCCGGACACGCCGAGGTCGTCGACGCGCGTGAGCATGTGGTGCAGGCCGTGGCCGAACTCGTGGAACAGCGTGGTCAGATCGTCGTGCGTCAGCAGCGCCGGCTTGTCGCCCACCGGCGGTGCGAAGTTGCACACCAGGTGTGCCACCGGGGTCTGCAACCCGGTGTCGGGGCGCTGCCAGCGCCCGCGCACGTCGTCCATCCACGCGCCGGCGCGCTTGCCGGCGCGCGCGTAGGGGTCGAGGTAGAACTGCGCGACGAGCTCGCCGCCACGTTCGATGCGGTAGAAGCGCACGCTGGGGTGCCACACCGGCGCGTGGTCGGGGCGCACCTCGACCTCGAACAGCGTCTCGACGATGCGGAACAACCCCTCGAGCACGCGCGGCTCGGTCAGGTACTGGCGCACCTCCTGGTCGCTGAACGCGTATCGCGCCTGCTTGAGCTTCTCGCTGGCGTAGGCGAGGTCCCAGGGCTGGAGATCGGGCAGGGCGAGCTCGCGCGCCGCGAACTCACGCAGTTCGGCCAGATCGCGCTCGGCGAACGGGCGCGCACGCCGCGCGAGGTCGCGCAGAAAGCCCAGCACTTGCTCGGGGCTGTCGGCCATCTTCGGCACCAGCGACAGGTGCGCGTAGCTGGGCATACCGAGCAGTTGCGCCTCCTCGCGGCGCAACTGCAGCAACTCGCGCATCGCCGCGCTGTTGTCCAGCGCCGGGTCGCCGAGCTCGCTGGCGCGCGTGATGTAGGCGCGGTACAGCTGTTCGCGCAGCGCGCGGTCGCTGCCGTACTGCATCACCGGCCAGTAGCTCGGCGCGCGCAGCGTGACCTTGCAGCCCTCGCGCGCGTCGGCGCGCGCCGCCTCGCGGGCGGCGTCGCGCACGTCGTCGGGCACGCCGACCAGGCGCGCCTCGTCGACGTACAGCGCGAACCGGTCGGTGGCGTCGAGCACGTGCTCGGAAAAGGCCTGCGCCAGCTCCGCTGCGCGCTCCTGGATCTGTGTGAAGCGCGCCTTCGCCTCGCCGTGCAGTTCGGCGCCGGACAGGCGGAAGTCGCGCAGTGCGTTGTCGAGCGCACGCCGCCGCGCGGCCGACATCGCCGCCGCCGCCGGGCTCGCGGCGAGCGCCTTGTACTTCGCGTACAGACGTTCGTCGGCGCCGAGCGCGGTGTGGAACTCGGTGACGCGCGGCAGGTTCGCGTTGTACGCGGCGCGCAGCTCGGGCGTGTCGGCAACGTGGTTCAGGTGTCCGACCGCGCCCCAGGCGCGGCCGAGCCGCTCGGTGGCCACGTCGAGCACCGCCGACAGCGCGTCGTAGTCCGCCGGCACGTCGGGGCCGACGGCGCGCTCGAGCGCGGCACGCGCATCGGCGAGCAGCACGTCGAGCGCCGGGGTGACGTGTTCGGGGCGGATGTCGGCGAAGGCCGGCAGTCCGGCGGTGTCGAGCAGGGGGTTGGTCATCGGTGCGGCGTGTCGGTCAGGGGTCGGGGGCGGGGCCGCGCGGCGCGTGCCTCAGCCGGCGGCGCGCTCGGCGGCGTCGAGCGTGTTGACGAGCAGCATCGTGATGGTCATCGGTCCGACCCCGCCGGGCACCGGGGTGATATAGCCGGCCACCTGGGACACGCCGGCGAAGTCGACGTCGCCGCACAGCTTGCCCCCTTCGTCGCGGTTGATGCCGACGTCGATGACCACCGCGCCGGGTTTGACCATGTCGGCGCGCAGCACGCCGCGCCGGCCGACCGCGGCGACGACGACGTCGGCTTGGCGCGTGAACGTGCCCAGGTCGGGCGTGGCGCTGTGGCACACCGTCACCGTGGCGTTCGCCTGCAGCAGCAGCAGCGCCATCGGCTTGCCCACCGTGTTGCTGCGGCCGATCACCACCGCGTGCTTGCCTCTGAGGTCGGTGCCGGTGCTCTCGATCAGCTTCATGCAGCCGGCCGGCGTGGCCGGGCGCAGCCCCGGCAGCCCCGTCATCAGCTCGCCGGCGCTGGCCACCGAGAAGCCGTCGACGTCCTTGGCCGGCGCGATGGCCTCGATCACCGCGTGCGCGTCGAGGTGCCGCGGCAGCGGCATCTGCACCAGGATGCCGTGGATCGCCGGGTCGCCGTTGAGCGCCTCGACGCGCGCCAGCAGGTCGGCCTGGGTCATCGTCGCCGGGTAGGTCTCGAGCACCGAGCGGATGCCGTGCTGCTCGCAAGCCTTGACCTTGTTGCGTACGTACACCGCCGAGGCCGGGTCGTCGCCGACCAGGACCACCGCCAGCCCCGGGATGACGCCGCGCGCGCGCAGCGCCGCGGCGCGTTCGCCGACGCCGGCACGCAGGTGCCGGGAGAGTGCGGTGCCATCGATGATGCGGGCGGTCATGGCGGGTGTGCGGGTCGAGAAACGAACAAGGCCGCTGTGGGCAGCGGCCTTGGCGGGAGGGCCGGCGGCTCAGGCCTTGCCGTGCGCGCCGAGCGCGATCTTCAGCAGGTCGGCCACGGTGTTGGCGTTGAGCTTCTCCATGATGTTCGCGCGGTGCGCCTCGACCGTCTTGATGCTGATGCCGAGGTCGTCGGCGATCTGCTTGTTCAGCCTACCGGCGACGATGCGCTCGAGCACCTGCGTCTCGCGCGTGGTCAGCCGCGACAGCAGCGCGTCGCGGCTGGCCTGCTCCTGGTGCTGGCTGAACGCGGTGCGCGCCTGCTCGAGCATGCGCTCGACCAGCGACAGCAACTCCTCTTCCTTGAACGGCTTCTCGATGAAGTCCATCGCGCCCTTCTTCATCGTCGTCACCGCCATCGGCACGTCGCCGTGGCCGGTGATGAAGACGATCGGCAGCGGGCTCTTGCGCTCGAGCAGCCGGTCCTGCAGCTCCAGCCCGCTCATGCCGTCCATGCGGATGTCGGCGATCAGGCAGGCCACCTCGCGCGGGTCGAAGCGCGACAGGAACGACTCGCTCGAGTCGAAACACTTCACACGGTAGTCCTTGCCTTCGAGCAGCCACTGCAGCGAGTCACGCACGGCCTCGTCGTCGTCGACGACGTAGACGGTGCCCTTCTTCGGGATCAGGCTCATGGGAGGGTGGCGGAATCTTCGGTCTGTGGCGGCCCGGCGGCGGGCGGAGATTCGTCGGCGCGCGCGCCGAGTTCGATCGGCAGCGTGAACGAGAATCGGCAGCCGACGACAGCCTCTCCATTGTAGAGGTTCTGCGCGCGAAGCCGGCCGCGGTGCGACTCGACGATCGAGCGGCACAGCCCCAGGCCGATGCCCAACCCGTCGGACTTGGTCGAGAAGAACGCCTCGTACATGCGCGCCAGCACCTCGGGCTTCATGCCGGGCCCGCCGTCGGTGATGCTGAACTCGATGCCGCCGCCTTCCTCGGGCGTGTGGCGCGGCACGACGCGCAGCTCGATGTGCCGCCGCGACGCGGGCAGCTGGGCGATGTCGATCGCCTCGGCGGCGTTCTTCAGCAGGTTCAGCAGCACCTGCTCGATGAGGATCGGGTCGACCAGCAGCGGCGGCAGATGCTGCGCGACGTAGGTCTGGATCTGCACGCGGCGGCGTCGAAGCTCGATGCCCGCGAGCTCGACCGCGTTGTCGACGATCTGCCGCGCCTGCGCACTCTGGCGCTGCGGTTCGCTGCGTTTCACGAAGGCGCGGATGCGGTGGATGATCTGTCCGGCGCGACGCGCCTGGTGGGCGGTCTTCTCGAGCGCGGCGACGAGGTCGTCATTGCCGATCGTGCCGGCCTTCACGCGCGAGACCATGCCGGTGCAGTAGTTGCTGATCGCCGTCAGCGGCTGGTTCAGCTCGTGCGCCACCGACGACGCCATCTCGCCCATCGTCACGAGGCGGCTCGTGACCTGCGCCTTGTCGGCCTGCTGCTGCGCCAGCTCCTCGGCCTGACGGCGCGCGGTGATGTCGGTGGCGATCAGCATCTGCGCCAGGCGTCCGTCGGTCCACTGCAGGTAGCGCGAGCGCACGTCGAACCACTTGCCCAGGTGCTCGACGAACACCTCGCGCGGGTCCGATCCGGTGTCGGTCAGCTCCTGCGTCGGCAGCCCGATGAGGTTGTCGACCGTGTCGTCGCTGCGCAGGTCGGGCAGCGTGAACTGCGTGCCGGCGAGCTGGGCGTGGCCGCGCGCGTCGGCGCCGAACCACATGCGGTACGAGCGGTTGGCGAACAGCAGCTCGCTTTGCTGCACCGACAGCACCGACACGGCGGCGTCCAGCCCCTCGAGCACGGTGGTGAAGCGCTCGTGCGACGCCGACAGCTGGTCGCGGATGCGCTTGGCCTCGGTGATGTTGGTCATCGAGGTCATCCAGCCGGTCTGCTCGCCGTGCGCGTCGACGAGCGGCGAGACGTACATGCGCGCGTCGAACACCGTGCCGTCACGGCGCTGGACCTTGACCTCGATGCCGCCGGCCGGGCTGCGCCCCTGCAGTTCCTGGCGCAGCAGCCGCGCGTTCTCCTCGATGCGGTCGGGCGGCCAGTAAGGGAAGGGCTGGGTGCGCCCGATCAGATCGGCCTCGGAGAAGCCGGTCATCGCGCAGAACGCCGGGTTGACGTACGTGATGCGGCCCTCGAGGTCCATCGCGCGCATGCCCGTGAGCATCGAGTTCTCCATCGCGCGACGGAAGTTGGTCTCGGCCACCAGTGCGTCCTGGATCTGGGTGCGCCGCTGCATGTGGCGCCAGGTGCCGAACAGCATCCACACGGTCAGCGCCGACAGCAGCACGACCATCCAGAACAGCGTCGTGCTGATCAGCCCCACCGAGGTGCGCCAACCCTGGCCGCGCAGCACCAGTCCGTCGGCGGCGGGCATCAGCGGGAGTTCGTAGACGATCTGCGCCGGCCGCGGCGCCTGCCCGGGCATCACCGTCACGGTGCCGACGAGCTCGCGCCCGGTCGCCGCGTCGAGCACCGACAGCGCGTGGCGCTGCACGACCTCGGACGGCACCGCCAGGCGCAGCAGCACCTCGAGCGTGTACTCGGCCACCAACACGCCCTCGAAGCGACCGCGGCGCAGCATCGGCACGTAGACCTGGAACACCGGCGAGCCAGTGATGTCGTTGAACGGCTTCGAGTACACCGGCTGGCGCTGCTCGCGCGCAGCCTCGAAGGCGCGCGCCGGCTCGGTGTCGCGCCCTTCGTCGGGCAGCGCCAGCGCGGTCGTCTCGCCCTGCGGGTTGGCCTCGACGTGGAACGGGCTGGCCGACCAGCCGGCGACACGCTCGCGATCGCGCCCGATCCACTGCAGGTGCGCGATCTCCGGCCGATCGCTGCCGATGGCGAACGCCTGCGCCTCGAAGTCGGCGCGGCCGAGGTCGCGCGAGACGATCTCGCGCGCCAGGCGCGTCACCAGGTCCTGGTTCTCGACCAGGCGCAGGCGTAGCTGCTGCTGCGCGATCTCGGTGTCGCGCTTGACCGCCTCGGTCTCGCGCTCGATCTCCTCGTTGCGCAGGTACCAGAAGGCGGAAATGATCGCCGCCAGGAACAGCAGCACCGACACCAGCGGGCCGATGGTCGCGAACCGGTCCTGCCGCGCCGGCGATTGGCGTTTCCACCAGCGCCCGATCAGGCGCTGGGTGCGCGACAGCGCGGCGGTGCGAGCCCGTACGGCGGACGGTGGCATCGGGGGATTATCGAATGGACCCCGCGCGGCAAGTGGCGAGACTGGCTGCATGCGGTGCGTTCGACGTCATTTGTGTTTCGTATTGCGGGATGTGATCGCACGATTTGGAATTCTCTGACGCCTGTGCCAGAATCCGCGCCGACCGCCCGCTGCCCGCACCCCCACGCAAGGAGACACGCATGTCGGCACAGCCCCTGCCCAACGCCTTCCCGGCCGCCAACGACGCCGACGCGCAGGAGACGCGCGAATGGCTCGACGCGCTCGCTGCGCTGATCAGCGCCGAAGGGCGCGAGCGTGCGCACTTCATGCTTGAGCAGCTGCTCGAGGAGGCGCGCCAGCACGGCATCGACAAGCCGTTCTCGGCCACCACGGGCTACGTCAACACCATCGAGCCGGAGGACGAGGAGCGCAGCCCCGGCAACCTCGAGCTCGAAGGCCGGCTGCGCGCGTACATGCGCTGGAATGCGATGGCGATGGTGGTCAAGGCCAACCGCATCGACTCGGCCGACGGCAGCGAGCTCGGCGGCCACATCAGCTCGTTCCAGTCGCTGGCGCACATGCTGGCCGCGGGCTTCAACCACTTCTGGCACGCCGACGACACCGACGCCGGCGGCATCCACGGCGGCGACCTGCTGTACCTGCAGGGGCACTCGGCGCCGGGCATGTACGCGCGTGCCTTCATGGAAGGGCGACTCACCGAGGACCAACTGCTGCACTTCCGCCAGGAGGTCGGCGGCAAGGGCCTGTCGAGCTATCCGCACCCTAAGCTGATGCCCGACTTCTGGCAGTTCCCCACCGTCTCGATGGGCCTGGGCCCGATCATGGCGATCTACCAGGCGCGCTTCCTGAAGTACCTGCACGCGCGTGGCATCGCCGACACGAGCCGGCGCAAGGTGTGGGTGTTCTGCGGCGACGGCGAGATGGACGAGCCCGAGAGCCTCGGCGCGATCGGCCTGGCGGCGCGCGAGAGGCTCGACAACCTGATTTTCGTCATCAACTGCAACCTGCAGCGCCTCGACGGCCCGGTGCGCGGCAACGGCAAGATCATCCAGGAACTCGAGGGTGAGTTCCGCGGCTCGGGGTGGAACGTGATCAAGCTGCTGTGGGGCAGCAACTGGGACGCCCTGCTGGCGCGCGACAGGACCGGCGCGCTGCGCAAGATCATGATGGACACGCTCGACGGCGACTACCAGGCGTTCAAGGCCAACGACGGCGCCTTCGTGCGCAAGAACTTCTTCGGCCGCGACCCGCGTGCGCTCGAGCTGGTGTCGAAGATGAGCGACGACGACATCTGGGCGTTGCGCCGCGGCGGCCACGACGCGAACAAGGTCTACGCCGCGTTCCACCGCGCCAACAGCCACGTCGGCCAGCCCACCGTGCTGCTGGTCAAGACCGTCAAGGGCTACGGCATGGGCAAGGCCGGCGAGGGCAAGAACACTGCGCACCAGACGAAGAAGCTGTCGGACGACGACATCCGCTACATGCGCGACCGCTTCAACATCCCGATCCCCGACAGCGAGCTGCCGAAGATCCCGTTCTACCGCCCGGCCGACGACACGCCGGAGATGAAGTACCTGCACGAGCGCCGCAAGTCGCTGGGCGGCTACCTGCCCAGCCGCCGGCAGCGCAGCTCCGAGAGCTTCACCGTGCCGTCGCTGGAGACCTTCAAGGCGGTGCTCGAGCCCACCGCCGAGGGCCGCGAGATCTCGACCACCCAGGCCTACGTGCGCTTCCTGACCCAGCTGCTGCGCGACCAGGCGCTCGGCCCGCGCGTCGTGCCGATCCTCGTCGACGAGGCGCGCACCTTCGGCATGGAGGGGCTGTTCCGCCAGATCGGCATCTACAACCCGGAAGGGCAGAAGTACACGCCGGTCGACAAGGACCAGGTCATGTACTACCGCGAGGACAAGGCCGGGCAGATTCTGCAGGAGGGCATCAACGAGGCCGGCGGGATGAGCAGCTGGATCGCCGCGGCGACGTCGTACTCGACGAACAACCGCATCATGCTGCCCTTCTACATCTATTACTCGATGTTCGGCTTCCAGCGCTTCGGCGACCTCGCCTGGGCCGCCGGCGACATGCAGGCGCGCGGTTTCATCCTGGGCGGCACCAGCGGGCGCACGACGCTCAACGGCGAGGGCCTGCAGCACGAGGACGGCCACAGCCACGTCCTGGCCGGCACGATCCCGAACTGCGTCACCTACGATCCGACGTTCGCGCACGAGGTCGGGGTGATCCTGCACCACGGCCTCAAGCGCATGGTCGAGAAGCAGGACAACGTGTTCTTCTACGTCACGCTGCTCAACGAGAACTACGCGATGCCCGGGCTGAAGCCCGGCACCGAGGAGCAGATCATCAAGGGCATGTACCTGCTCGCCGAGGGTCAGGCCGGCAAGAAGAGGGGCGCGCCGCGCGTCAACCTGCTCGGCAGCGGCTCGATCCTGCGCGAGTCGCTGGCCGCGAAGGACCTGCTCGAGGCCGACTGGGGCGTCGCGGCCAACGTCTGGAGCTGCCCGAGCTTCAACGAGCTCACGCGCGAGGGCCAGGACTGCGAGCGCTGGAACCTGCTGCACCCCACCGAGACGCCGCGCGTGCCGTACGTGGCGCAGCAGCTCGGGCCGCACGCCGGCCCGGTGGTCGCCTCGACCGACTACATCAGGAACTACGCCGAGCAGATCCGCGCCTTCGTCCCGAAGGGCCGCAGCTATCGCGTGCTCGGCACCGACGGATTTGGCCGCAGCGACTTCCGCTACCGGCTGCGCGAGCATTTCGAGGTCAACCGCCACTACATCGCGGTGGCCGCGCTGAAGGCGCTGGCCGACGACGGCACGCTGCCGGCGGCCAAGGTCGCCGAGGCGATCGAGAAGTACGGCATCGACCCCGACAAGGTCAACCCGCTGCACGCCTGACAACGACAACCGCGGAGACATCCCATGGCATTGGTCGAAGTGAGGGTCCCCGACATCGGTGATTTCAAGGAAGTCGCGGTGATCGAGGTGCTGGTCAAGCCCGGCGACCGGGTGAAGGCCGAGCAGAGCCTGATCACGGTGGAAAGCGACAAGGCGTCGATGGAGATCCCGTCGTCGGCGGCCGGCGTGGTCAAGGAGATGAAGGTCGCGCTCGGCGACAAGGTCAGCGAAGGCTCGGTGGTGCTGCTGCTCGAGGCCGAGGGTGCCGCCGTGCCGGCGCAGGCTCCGGCCGCGGCGGCGCCGTCCGTTCAGGCTCCCGCCGCGCCGCCACCCGCGCAGGCCCCGTCCGCCGCGGCGGCGGCCGCTGGCCTGGTCGAGGTCGTCGTGCCCGACATCGGCGACTTCGCGGACGTCGCGGTCATCGAGGTGTTCGTCAAGCCCGGTGACACGGTCAGGGCCGAACAGAGCCTGATCACCGTCGAGAGCGACAAGGCGTCGATGGAGATCCCGTCTTCGCACGCCGGTGTGGTCAAGGCCATGAAGGTCGCGCTCGGCGACAAAGTCTCGAAGGGCTCGCCGGTGCTGGTGCTCGAGGCCGCGAGTGCTGCCGCGGCATCCGCGACACCCGCGGTCGCCGCGCCGCCGCCGGCGGCCGCCGCGCCGGCTGCGCCGGCCACCGCGACGCCAGCGGCCGCGGCGACGGTCGGCGCACCGGCGCACGCGCCCAGCGCGGCGGGCGGCAAGCTGCCTCACGCGTCGCCGTCGGTGCGCAAGTTCGCGCGCGAGCTCGGCGTGCCGCTCGACGAGGTGCCTGGCTCCGGGCCCAAGGGCCGCATCACGCACGACGACGTTCAGGGCTTCGTCAAGCGCGTGATGGCCGGCGACGCGCAGACCGCGGCAGTGGCGAAGAAGACGCCGGCCGGCGGCGCGGGCGCCTTCCCCGGCCTGCTGCCCTGGCCGCAGGTCGACTTCACGAAGTTCGGCGAGGTCGAGCGGCGCGACCTGTCGCGCATCAAGAAGATCAGCGGGGCCAACCTGCACCGCAACTGGGTCGTGATCCCGCACGTCACGAACCACGACGACGCCGACATCACCGACCTCGAGGCGTTTCGCGTGCAGCTGAACAAGGAGCACGAGAAGAGCGGCGTCAAAGTGACGATGCTGGCGTTCATGATCAAGGCCGCGGTGGCCGCGCTGAAGAAGTTCCCCGAGTTCAACGCCAGCCTGGACGGCGAACAGCTGGTGCTGAAGAAGTACTACCACATCGGCTTCGCCGCCGACACGCCCAACGGCCTGGTGGTGCCGGTGGTCAAGGACGCGGACCGCAAGGGCATCCTGCAGATCAGCCAGGAGATGAGCGAACTGGCGAAGAAGGCGCGCGACGGCAAGCTGGGCCCGGCCGACATGAGCGGCGGCTGCTTCAGCATCTCGTCGCTCGGGGGCATCGGCGGGCGCTACTTCACGCCGATCATCAACGCGCCCGAGGTCGCGATCATGGGGGTTTGCAGGAGCAACTGGGAGCCCAAGTGGGACGGCAAGGCGTTCGCGCCGCGGCTGATGCTGCCGCTGTCGCTGTCCTGGGACCACCGCGTGATCGACGGCGCCGCCGCGGCGCGCTTCAACGTCTACTTCGCGTCGCTGCTGGCGGACTTCCGCCGCATCGCGCTGTGAGAGCCCCCCCGAAGCGCCTACGGCGCCTCCCTTCCAAGGGCACCGCCAGCGGACCGGCCAAGCCGGGTCCGCGGCGGTTGCTTGCAGGCGCGCGCCCCGGCGGTCGGGCATGCCGCCCGGGCGGCCTGGACAACTGAACTGAGGAGCCGGCGATGGCAATCGTCGAAGTGAAGGTTCCCGACATCGGCGACTTCAAGGACGTCGCGGTGATCGAGCTGCTGGTCAAGCCCGGCGACACCGTCAAGGCCGAGCAGAGCCTGATCACGGTCGAGAGCGACAAGGCGTCGATGGAGATCCCGTCGTCGGCGGCCGGTGTCGTCAAGGCGGTGAAGGTCGGGCTCGGCGACAAGGTCAGCCAGGGTTCGGTCATCGTGCTGCTCGACGCGGCGAACGCGGCGCCCCCGGCGTCGGCGCCGGCCGCCGTCGTGGCGCCGGCTGCCGCACCCGCCGCCGCACCGGTGGCAGCGAGCCACGGCGGCGGCGCCGACCTCGAGTGCGACCTGCTCGTGCTCGGCGCCGGTCCCGGCGGCTACTCGGCGGCGTTCCGCGCCGCCGACCTCGGCCTGAAGGTGGTGCTCGTGGAGCGCTACCCGGCGCTGGGAGGCGTCTGCCTGAACGTCGGGTGCATCCCGAGCAAGGCGCTGCTGCACGTCGCGGCCGTGATGGACGAGGTCGCGCACTTCGCCGACCTCGGCGTCTCCTACGGCGCGCCCTCGGTCGACGCGGCCAAGCTGCTCGCGCACAAGAACAAGGTCGTCGGCAAGCTCACGCACGGCCTGTCGGCGATGGCCAGGATGCGCAAGGTCACGGTCGTTCGCGGCTATGGCAGCTTCCTCGACCCGCATCACGTCGTCGTCGAGGAGACCACGGGCGACGGCCAGGCCAAGACCGGCGCCAAGCACGCCGTGCGTTTCAGTCAGTGCATCGTCGCCGCCGGATCGCAGGCGGTGCGCCTGCCGTTCCTGCCCGACGACCCGCGCATCGTCGACAGCACCGGGGCATTGCAGCTGCGGCAGATCCCCGAGCGCATGCTGATCGTCGGCGGCGGCATCATCGGCCTCGAGATGGGCACCGTCTACTCGACGCTGGGCGCGCGCCTGGACGTCGTCGAGATGCTCGACGGGCTGATGCAAGGCGCCGACCGCGACCTGGTCAAGGTCTGGCAGAAGATGAACGCCAGGCGCTTCGACAACATCCTGCTGAAGACGAAGACCGTGGCTGCCGAGGCGACGTCCGACGGCATCCGCGTGCAGTTCGAGGGCGCCGACGGCAAGACCAGCGAGGGCGTCTACGACCTCGTGCTGCAGGCCGTCGGCCGCAGCCCGAACGGCCGCAAGATCGGCGCCGACAAGGCCGGCGTGGCCGTCAGCGACCGCGGGTTCATCCCGGTGGACGTGCAGATGCGCACCAACGTGCCGCACATCTTCGCGATCGGCGACATCGTCGGCCAGCCGATGCTCGCGCACAAGGCCGTGCACGAGGGGCACGTCGCCGCCGAGGTCGCCGCCGGCACGCTGCTCGGCGACGACCGGCTCGCGAAGTCGCGCTTCGACGCGCGCGTGATCCCCAGCGTGGCCTACACCGACCCCGAGGTCGCGTGGGTGGGTCTGACCGAGGACGAGGCCAAGGCCAGGGGCATCGCGGTGACCAAGGGGTTGTTCCCCTGGACGGCGTCGGGCCGCGCGATCGCCAACGGCCGCGACGAGGGGTTCACCAAGCTGCTGTTCGACGCGCGGCCCGACGGCGGGCACCGCATCCTCGGAGGCGGCATCGTCGGTACGCACGCCGGCGACATGATCGGCGAGGTCGCGCTGGCCATCGAGATGGGCGCCGACGCCGTCGACATCGGCAAGACGATCCACCCGCACCCGACACTGGGCGAGTCGATCGGCATGGCCGCCGAGGTCGCGCACGGTTCGTGCACCGACCTGCCGCCGCCGCGGCGCTGAGGGGCCGGTGACAGCCGAGCGGTCTGGCGCTCATCCGGGTCGGTCGAGGACGGTGACGGGCGGGGGCCACTCGCTGGCGGCCCGTCGCCGCGCCGCCTACACTGGCCCGGCATACAGGAAGGGACAGTGAGCGAGCCCATGGCCCTGTCGCGCGAGATCCGCTTCTGCCGCAGCGCCGACGGCGTCGAGCTCGCGATGGCGCTGTACGGCGCCGGGCCGCCGCTGGTGAAGGCGGCCACCTGGCTGACCCACGTCGAGAGCGAACACACGAACACGTTCGACCTGGCGATGATTCGCGCGGTCAGTCCGCACCGCCGATTCGTGACCTACGACGCGCGGGGCTGCGGGCTGTCGCAGCGTCAGGTCGACGAGGTTTCGTTGGACGCCTGGGTTCGCGACCTCGAGGCGGTGGTCGACGACCAGGGCCTGGAGCGGTTTGCGTTGCTCGGGATATCGCAGGGGGCGGCGATCGCCGTTGCCTATGCGGCGCGCCGTCCCGAGCGCGTCAGCCAGCTGGTGCTGGTCGGCGGTTTCGCCACCTCGTACCTGAGCACCACCAAGCCCGATCCTCGGGTCGTCGACGAGGCCGAGACGCTGATCAAGCTCGTCGAGCTCGGCTGGGGCAGCGCCAGCCCGGCGCTGCGCCAGGTCTTTGTCTCCAAGTTCCTGCCCGATGCGACCGTCGAGCAGTGGCGCGTCTTCGACAGCATCCAGAAGGCCACGGCGACGCCGCAGATGGCCGCGCGCTACCTGAGGGCGATGTTCAGCGTGTCGGTCAAGGCGGAAGCGGCACAGGTTCGTTGCCCGACGCTGGTCATGCACGTCAAGGGCGACCAGATGGTCTTCTTCGAGCAGGGGCGTCGGCTGGCGGCGCTGATCCCTGGCGCGCGCTTCGTGCCGCTGCCGGGCAACAACCACGTACCGTTCGAGACCGAGGCGGCCTGGCCTGTGCTGATGCAGGAGATGCGCGCCTTTCTCGGCCTGACCGCGACGTCGACGCAGCGCAGCGCGCTGACGGCGAGGCAGCTCGAAGTGCTGGCACGCGTGGCGGCCGGTCAGACCGACAAGCAGATCGCCCGCGAGCTGCAGCTCAGCCCGCGCACGGTGGAGATGCATGTCGCCGGCGCGATGAAGGCGTTGGGCGGCAGGACGCGCGCCGAGGCGGTGCGCCAGGCTGCGCAGCAAGGGCTGCTGCCGCCGTGACTCGTCGGCTGCGGCACGGTGTTGCTACCGTAGTCGCGCCGCGGGATGGCCGTAGTTCGCACACTGTCGCGCGGCGGCCGCGCCCGGGACACTGGCTCCATCGACTCACCCATCGCATGGAGCCTGACATGAACCGCGCCCCCGTCCTTCCTGCCGGCCTCGATCTCTCCCTCTGCGGCCTGTTCCGCCGCCTCGTCGCGGCATTCCAGGTCCCCGCGGCGTCTTCCCGCAGCGATCTGTACCGCCTGGCGAAGGGTGCCACGCTGGCCGTGCGCCGGCCGCAGGGCAGCGTCATCGAGTGTCGGTGGGGATCGCTGTGGATCACCTTCGACGACACGCCCCAAGACATCGTGATCGATGCCGGCGAAAGCCACGTCGCCGTGCAGCGGTCGCGCATGCTCGTGCACGCGCTAAGTGACAGTGCGCTGCGACTGGTCGCGGACGGCGGTGCGCGCTGAGTCTGGGTCGCAAGGCGGGCCACGCACTGCGGCAACGGCGAGCGGCCGGCCTTCAGCTGCGGGCGGCGGGTCCTCCATGCGTCACTCGGTGCCGCCAGGGCGCGGCGCCGTCCGTCCCACGACACAGTGGTCGCGCTCCGCGCGCGAGGGGTCGAGCAGCTGCGGTGCGTGCCGGCAGACGCTCGGGCCGGCGGCTACCATCGCCGAATGACGAACGCGCGACGATCGGGCGGCGGCCGCCTCGGGGCGGCCGCGCTGTCGGGGGCCCTGGCATGCGCGGCCGCGGGTGCTGCCTCGGCGCAGACCGAAGCCGACTTCAGGAGCTGCCTCGCCGGGCTGCAGCGCGCCGCAAAGGCGGCAGGAGTTTCGGCGTCGACTTGGCGCGAGCACACCGCCGGGCTGCAGCCCGACATGGGTGTCGTCGCGCGACTCGACGACCAGCCCGAGTTCCGTGTGCCGATCTGGGACTACCTCGCGGCGCTGGTCGACGACGAGCGCGTCGCCGACGGCAGGCGCATGCTCGCCGAGCACCGCGAGACGCTGGCCGGCGTGGCGCGGCGCTTCGGCGTCGACGCCGAGACCGTCGTCGCGGTCTGGGGCGTCGAGAGCGACTACGGCCGCAGCTTCGGGCGCACGCCGCTGGTGCAGTCGCTGGGCACGCTGAGCTGCTTCGGCCGTCGCCAGGCGTTCTTCCGCGGCGAGCTTTTTGCGGCGCTGCGCATCGTGCAGGGCGGGCACCTGCAGGCGCAGCAACTCGTCGGCTCGTGGGCCGGCGCCTTCGGCCACACGCAGTTCATGCCCAGCACCTACGAGCGGCTGGCCGTCGACTTCGACGGCGACGGCCGGCGCGACCTGGTCTCCACGATCCCCGACGCGCTGGCGTCCACCGCGCACTTCCTGCAGAAGGCCGGCTGGCGCAGCGCCGAACCCTGGGGCTTCGAGGCGCGCCTGCCGGCCGGCTTCGACCTGCGCGGCGAGGGCCGGCGCACGAAGCGCCCGCTGTCCGAGTGGACGTCACGCGGGCTGCGGCGCGCGGACGGTTCGCCGCTGGCCTCCGGCGGGCTCGTCCCGGCCACGCCGGCCGGGCTGCTCGCGCCGGCCGGCCCGCAGGGCCCGGCCTTCCTCGTGCTGCGCAACTTCGACGCGCTGTTCAGCTACAACGCTGCCGAGAGTTACGGCCTGGCGATTGCACACCTGTCCGACCGGCTGCGCGGCGGCGGCGAGTTCGCCACGCCGTGGCCCACCGACGACCCCGGGCTGTCGCGCGCCGAGCGCCGCGAACTGCAGACGCTGCTCATCGCGCGCGGGCACGACATCGGCGAGGTCGACGGACGGCTCGGCGAGCGAAGCCGCGCGGCGATCCGCGCCGAGCAGCAGCGGCTGGGGCACGACGCCAACGGGCGCGCCGGTCGCAGGTTGCTGCAGGCGCTGCGCGCAGGCTGAGCGGCATCAAGTCCGGCGCGCGCCGGCCGATGACCGTGCCAACGGGGCCGTGCCCCGAGGCCGCCGCATGTCCCCGATCGAACCCGCCCGCCGCTGCCGTCGCCAGGTCTGCACCGGGCGCCGGCGTGGCGGCGTGGTACACCTGCCGCCGCCATGTCGCTGATCCGTCGCCTGCAAGGCCTGCTCGCCGCCGTGCTTGCCACGGCGCTGGCCCTGGCGTGGGCACTTCACCTGGTGGCCGCGCGAAACCTCGGCGAGGCCGCGCTGCAGGCGGGCAATGCCGACGCTGCGCGTGCCCTGGCGGCGCAGATCGCGGGCGAAGGCGGCGACGCGCGGCGCACCGACGCGCTGCTCGCCGCGCAGTTCGACGCCGGCGCGTACCGCCGCCTGCGCCTGATGCGCGACGCCGGCGGCGACGGGTTCGAGCGCAGCCGTGGCGACACGCCGCAGGCGCCCGCCTGGTTCGTCGTGCTGCTGCCGATCGAGTCGGCCCCCGGCACCGCGGCCGTGCCCGCGGCCGGCGCCACGCTCGAGGTGATCGGGCTGTCGGCGCCGGTGCACGACGCGCTGTGGCGCGACGCCTGGACGGTGGCCGGCTGGCTGCTGGCGATCGGTGCCTTCGCGCAACTGGCCGGGGCCCGCGCGCTGGCGGCGCTGCGCAGGCCGTTGCAGGCGCTGGCGCAGCAGGCGCAGGCGCTGGGCGAAGGGCGGTTCCAGCGCGTCGGGCTGCCTGCGGTCGCCGAACTGCTCCCGGTGGCCGATGCGCTCAACACCGTCGTGCAGCGCGTGCGCGACGACTTCGAGGCGCAGGCGACGCTGCTCGGCGAACTGCGCCAGCGCGCACACTGCGACGCGCTGACCGGCCTGCCGCACCGGCACGCCTTCGTCGAGCAGTTCGCGGCGCTGCTGGCGCGCGAGGACGGCATCGACGGCGGTGCCCTGGTGCTGCTTCGCCTCGGCGACCTCGCGGGCATCAACCGCGAGCATGGCCGCGACAGCGCCGACCGCGCGCTGCGCGTCATCGCCGAGCTGCTGCAGGCCTACCCGGCGCATGTGGCCGACTGCCTGGTCGGTCGCCTGAACGGCGCCGACTTCGCGCTGGTGCTGCCCACCCGCGGCATGGCCGCCGAGACCGCGTCGTCGCTGGCGGCGGCATTGGCGTCCGGGCTGGCCGGCATCGGGCGCGGCGTGCACGTGCACCTGGGCGCGATCGAGTTCCAGCGCGGCCACGGCGTCGGCGACCTGCTGGCTGCGGCCGACCTCGCGCTGGCGCGGGCGGAAAGCCGCGGCCCTTTCGCTCTCGACGTCGGCGCCGTCGACGCCGCGACCCCGGCCGGCGGGGAGCGCGAGTGGCACGCGCAGGTGGCCGCCGCACTGCAGCAGCGTCGCGTCGAGCTCGGCCGCTTCGCGCTGCTCGACGCGCTGCGGCGCACGGTGCACCTGGAAGCACCGCTGCGCCTGCAACTGCAGCCCGGCGGCGCCTTCGAGCCCGCGGCACGCTGGCTGCCGCTGGCGCTGCGCAGCCGGCTCGCGCCCGAAGCCGACCTGGCGGCGCTGTCGCTGGCGCTCGAGGCCATCGCCCGCGACGGCGTGCCGCGCGCGGTCAACGTGTGCGCCGCGTCGATCGCCGACGGCGACTTCGCGATCCACGTGCAGCAGCGCCTGCGCGACCGCCCGCCGCCGCCGTCGACGCTGTGGCTCGAGCTGCCCGAGCGGGTGGCCATCGAGCAATTCGAGATGCTGCAGCGGCTGGCTCAGGCGTTGCGCCCGCTGGGCGTGCGCGTCGGGCTCGAGCATGCCGGCGCGCAGCTGCACCGCGTCGAGCGGCTGTACGAGCTGGGCATCGACTTCGTCAAGCTCGACGTGTCGCTGTGCGCCGGTGTGGCCGCCAGCGAGGCGGCGCGCCAGGTGCTGCGCGCGACCGTCGCGCTGGTGCACGCGCTGTCGATCAAGGCCTTCGCCGAGGGTGTCGTCGACGACGTCGACGCGCAGGTGCTCTTCGAGCTGGGCGTCGACGCGGTCGGCGGGCCCTGGGCCGCGCGGCACGCAGGTTAGCTGCGGGGCCTGGGTTCGAAGCCTCAGGCGATGTCGTCGCAGTGCACCCCGTGCACGCCGAAGCGGCCGCTGCGCCGGTCGGCGAAGAAGTGCTGCAGCGTCTTGCGCACGGTGCGGAAGGCGATCTCGTCCCACGGCACCTCGTGCTCGCGGAACAGCTGCGCCTCGATGGTCTCGGGGCCCGGCGCGAAGCGCGTGCTGCGCAGCGTCGCCAGGTAGAACAGGTGCACCTGGCCGACACGCATCACGTTGAGCACGGTGAACAGCGGGCCGAGATCGATCTCGGCGCCGGCCTCCTCGATGGTCTCGCGCACGGCGCCCTCGGCGGTGGTCTCGCCGAGCTCGAGGAACCCCGCCGGCAGCGTCCACAGGCCCTTGCGCGGCTCGATGTTGCGCCGGCACAGCAGCACCTGGTCGTCGTCCCACACCGGCACGGTGCCGACGACGTTGAGCGGGTTCTCGTAGTGGATCGTGCCGCAGGCTGGACACACGGCACGCGCGCGGTTGTCGTCGGCCGGCACGACGTGCTCGACGGCGCTGCCGCACGCGCGGCAGAAGCGGATCTGGCTGCGGTGCTCGAGCAGCATCGGTTCAGTGTAGCCCGGCCCCCGTGCGCGCCTCGGTGACGGCGTGCCCGCGCCACGCCGCCGAGGGTCGCGTGGCATCATGCGCCGCTCGCCCGCCCGGAGTCGCCGCATGCCGCACCCGCCCTTCGTGATCCCCGCGCCTGCGCCGGTCGTGGTGCCGGTGGTCGGCGGCGGCGGCTTCCCGGTGCACCGCATCTACTGCGTCGGGCGCAACTACGTCGAGCACGCGCGCGAGATGGGGCACAGCGGGCGCGAACCGCCGTTCTTCTTCCTCAAGCCGGCCGACGTCGCGGTGCCGATCACCGGCGACGGCGGTACGATCGACTACCCTGCGCTGACGCACGACCTGCAGCACGAGGTCGAGCTGGTGGTGGCGATCGGCCGCGGCGGCACCGACATCGCCCCGAGCCAGGCGCACGCGCACGTGTTCGGCCACGCGATCGGGCTCGACATGACGCGGCGCGACCTGCAGTCCGAGATGAAGAAGCTCGGTCGGCCGTGGAGCATCGGCAAGGCCTTCGAGCAGTCGGCGCCGCTGGGCCCGATCCACCCGGCCAGCGCCACCGGCGCCTTCACGCGCGGCTCGATCACGCTGTCGGTCAACGGGCAGGAGCGCCAGCGCGGCGACATCGCCGACCTGATCTGGAGCGTCGACGAGACGATCGCCGCGATCAGCCGCGCGTGGACGCTCGCGCCGGGTGACCTGGTGTTCACCGGCACGCCGGCGGGCGTCGGCACGGTGGTGCGGGGCGACGTGATGGAGGCCTCGATCGACGGGCTCGGCACGCTGCGCGTGGCCGTGCGCTGAAGGAGCACATCGAGATGCAGTTGTACAACTACTTCCGCTCGTCGGCCTCGTACCGCGTGCGCATCGCGCTCGCGCTCAAGGGGCTCGACTACGAGTACGTGCCGGTGAACCTGCCGGCCAACGAGCAGATGGGCGAGTCCTACGCTGCCGTCGCCGCGTCGCGCCTGGTGCCGCTGCTCAAGGACGGCGACAAGGTGCTCACGCAGTCGCTGGCCATCGTCGAGTACCTCGACGAGACGCACCCGCAACCGCCGCTGCTGCCGGCCGACCCGGTCGGGCGTGCCCGCGTGCGGGCGCTCGCGCTCGACGTCGCCTGCGAGATCCACCCGCTGAACAACCTGCGCGTGCTGCGCTACCTGGTGCACGATCTCAAGGTTGCCGACGACGACAAGGACCGCTGGTACCGCCACTGGGTCGAGACCGGGCTCGCCTCGATCGAGCGGCAGCTGGCCGGGCATCCGTCGACCGGACGCTGCTGCCACGGCGACCGGCCCACGCTGGCCGACATCGCGCTCGTGCCGCAGATCCACAATGCGCAGCGTTTTGCCTGCCGGCTCGACCACGTGCCGACCGTGATGCGCGTCTTCGAGCACTGCATGACGCTCGAGGCGTTCGCGAAGACGCAGCCATCGGCGTGCCCGGATGCACGCTGACGCGCTGGCCGGCATCGTGCCCGACTGGGCCGTGACCGGCGTCGGCGCGCTGATGACCACGCGCGCCGGCGGCGTGAGCCGCGCGCCGTGGGACACGCTCAACGTCGGCGACGCGGTCGGCGACGACCCGCTCGCGGTCGCCGAGAACCGGCGCCGCGTGGCGTCGGCGATCGGCGTGCCGGTGGTCTATCTGCGCCAGGTGCACGGCACCCGCGTCGTGCGCATCGACGCCGCCGACGCGTCGCGCGTGCCGATCGAGGCCGACGCCGCGGTCACCGACGCGGCGGGCGTGGCCTGTGCGGTGCAGGTGGCCGACTGCCTGCCGGTGCTGTTTGCCGCACCCGGCGGGCGCGCGGTCGGTGCAGCGCACGCGGGCTGGCGCGGGCTGGCTGGCGGCGTCGTCGAATGCACGCTCGACCGCGTGGCGGCCCTCGCCGGCTGTGCCGCGAACGAAGTCGCGGTGTGGCTGGGACCGTGCATCGGGCCACGCCGGTTCGAGGTCGGCGACGACGTGCTGGGTGCCTTCGGCGTCGACCCGGCGGGCGACGCATCGCCGCACTTCGTGCCGCGCCGCCGCGCAGACGGTCGGTGGCGTTGGCTGTGCGACCTGCCCGGGCTGGCGCGCGAGCGGCTCGCCGCGGCGGGGGCGGTGCGGTTCGACGGCGGCCACGGCTGCACCGTCGAGGATCGCTCAGCGTTCTTCTCGTACCGGCGCGATGGCGTCACCGGGCGGCACGTCGCGGCCGTCTGGCGCCGCTGACGCGGCGGCTTGCGCCTCGCGGCGCAGGCGACGGCGCGCCGGTGTGCCGAGCACGTACATCACGATCGCCAGCGGCAGCAACCCGTAGAGAACGACGGTGAACGCCGCGCCGAGCCAGGTGCCGTTCGGCGACACCGCCTCGACGATGGCGACCATCAGCACGACGTACATCCAGGCGATCGGGATCAGGTACACGGCAGTGGGCGGTGCAACGATTACGCAATGCTGCGTATTTTCAATCGATGAAAGCACATGTCATGATGCGGTAAGCAGAACCGGCTACAACGTGAAAGACTTCACGCTGCCAATCCGGCTCGCGCCGCGTGCGCCGACCAGGAGACCCGAGTGCCTGACAAGCCCCATCCGTCCACTGCCCCGATCGGTGAGTCCGCCCAGGCCTTCGGCGCCGCGGTCGGCGAGGTCTGGAAGGCGTTCTCCGGGCTGAGCCTGCCGCAGCAGACGCTGGCGCAGCTGCAGGGCGACTACGTGAAGGAGGCTACCACCCTCTGGAACACCACGCTCGCCCGCCTGCAGTCGGCCGACGGCGGCAAGGCGCAGGCGCTGCCCGACCGGCGCTTCGCCGCGCAGGACTGGGCCGCCAACCCGGCCGCGGCGTATCTGGCGCAGGTGTACCTGCTCAACGCGCGCACGCTGATGCAGTTGGCCGAGGCGCTCGAGGGCGACGAGAAGACGCGCCAGCGCGTGCGCTTCGCGGTGCAGCAGTGGATCGACGCGGCGAGCCCGAGCAACTGTCTCGCGCTGAACCCCGAGGCGCAGCGCAAGGCGCTCGAGACGCGCGGCGAGAGCATCGCGCAGGGCATGCAGTTGCTGCTCAAGGACCTGCAGCAGGGCCATGTCTCGCAGACCGACACCAGCGTGTTCGAGGTCGGACGCAACGTCGCCACCACCGAGGGCGCCGTGGTGTTCGAGAACGAGCTGATCCAGCTCATCGAGTACAAGCCGCTGACCGCCAAGGTTCACGAGCGCCCGATGCTGTTCGTGCCGCCGTGCATCAACAAGTACTACATCCTCGACCTGCAGCCCGACAACTCGCTGATCCGCTACACGGTCGAGCAGGGGCACCGCACCTTCGTCGTCAGCTGGCGCAACCCCGACGTCTCGCTCGCGCACAAGACCTGGGACGACTACATCGAGCAGGGGGCCGTCGCCGCGATCCGCACGGTGCAGGCCATCACCGGCGCGAAGACGCTCGACACGCTGGGCTTCTGCGTCGGCGGCACGATCCTCGCCACCGCGCTGGCGGTGCTCGCCGCGCGCGGCGAGCAGCCGGCGTCGAGCCTGACGCTGCTGACCACGCTGCTCGACTTCAGCGACACCGGCATCCTCGACGTGTTCGTCGACGAGGCCAGCGTGCAGCTGCGCGAGATGACGCTCGGCGAGCGCGCACCCGGCGGGCCGAAGCTGCTGCACGGCAAGGAACTGGCCACCACGTTCAGCTTCCTGCGTCCCAACGACCTGGTGTGGAACTACGTCGTCGGCAACTACCTCAAGGGCGAGGCGCCGCCGCCGTTCGACCTGCTGTACTGGAACGGCGACAGCACCAACCTGCCCGGGCCGATGTACTGCTGGTACCTGCGCCACACCTACCTGCAGGACGAACTGAAGCTCCCCGGCAGGCTGACGGTGTGCGGCGAAAAGCTCGACCTCGGCGCGATCCGGGCGCCGGTGTTCATCTACGCGTCGCGCGAGGACCACATCGTGCCCTGGGAAGCCGCGTACGCCAGCACCGCGATCCTCGAGGGCGAGAAGACCTTCGTGCTCGGCGCCTCGGGCCACATCGCCGGCGTCATCAACCCGCCGGCCAAGGGCAAGCGCAGCCACTGGACGCACGACCGCCTGCCCGCCGAGGCGCACCAGTGGCTGGCCGGTGCGACCGAGCACCCCGGCAGTTGGTGGACCCGCTGGTCCGACTGGCTGCGTCCGCACGCCGGCAAGCTGGTGCCCGCGCCGAAGGGCTACGGCGCGCGCGGCTACAAACCGATCGAGCCCGCGCCGGGCCGTTACGTCAAGCAGAAGGCCTGATTTCCGTTCCTCATTCGTTCCAACCAGGAGACCCGCCATGACCGACATCGTCATCGTCGCCGCCGCCCGCACCGCCGTGGGCAAGTTCGGCGGCTCGCTCGCCAAGACCCCGGCCACCGAGCTCGGGGCGATCGTGATCCGCGAGGCCATCGCGCGCGCCCGGCTCGACCCCGCGCAGGTCGGTGAGGTCATCATGGGTCAGGTGCTGGCCGCAGGCGCCGGGCAGAACCCGGCGCGCCAGGCGATGATGAAGGCCGGCGTGCCCAAGGAGACGCCGGCGCTGACGATCAACGCCGTCTGCGGCTCGGGCCTGAAGGCCGTGATGCTCGCCGCGCAGGCGGTGGCCACCGGCGACAGCGAGATCGTCGTCGCCGGCGGCCAGGAGAACATGAGCGCCAGCCCGCACGTGCTGCTGGGCAGCCGCGACGGCCAGCGCATGGGCGACTGGAAGATGATCGACAGCATGATCGTCGACGGCCTGTGGGACGTGTACAACCAGTACCACATGGGCATCACGGCCGAGAACGTGGCCAAGGCGCACGGCATCACGCGCGAGATGCAGGACGCGCTGGCGCTGGCCAGCCAGCAGAAGGCGGCGGCGGCGCAGGCGGCGGGGCGCTTCAAGGACGAGATCGTCGGTGTGACGATTCCGCAGAAGAAGGGCGAAGCGCTGGTGTTCGCGAGCGACGAGTACATCAACACCAAGACCAACGCCGACGCACTGGCCGGGCTTCGGCCCGCGTTCGACAAGGCGGGCAGCGTCACCGCCGGCAACGCCAGCGGCATCAACGACGGCGCCGCGGCGGTGGTGGTGATGAGCGCGAAGAAGGCCGCCGAACTCGGGCTGAAGCCGCTGGCGCGCATCGCCAGCTACGCCACCAGCGGTCTGGACCCGGCGACGATGGGCATGGGCCCGGTGCCGGCGTCGCGCAAGGCGCTGGCGCGCGCGGGCTGGAACGTCGGCGACGTGGACCTGTTCGAGCTCAACGAGGCATTCGCCGCGCAGGCCTGTGCGGTGAACAAGGTGCTCGAGAACGACCCGGCGAAGGTCAACGTCAACGGCGGCGCGATCGCGATCGGCCACCCGATCGGCGCCAGCGGTTGCCGCATCCTGGTGACGCTGCTGCACGAGATGCAGCGCCGCGAAGCGAAGAAGGGCCTGGCGGCGCTGTGCATCGGCGGCGGCATGGGCGTGGCACTCGCCGTCGAGCGCTGAGGCACCCCGGGCGAACCCGCTTGACCACCACGCGGCCCGGCGGGACGCTCGATACGTTCATCACGGACAAACCCAGGAGAGAGCAATGACACAGAAAGTGGCCTACGTCACCGGCGGCATGGGCGGCATCGGCACCGCGATCTGCCAGCGGCTGGCGAAGGATGGTTTCAAGGTGATCGCGGGCTGCGGTCCGAGCCGCGACTACGTCAAGTGGCTCGACGAGCAGAAGGCGCTGGGCTACACGTTCTACGCGTCGGTGGGCAACGTCGCCGACTGGGACTCGACGGTGGCCGCGTTCTCCAGGGCCAAGGAGGAACACGGCCCGATCGACGTGCTGGTCAACAACGCCGGCATCACGCGCGACCGCATGTTCCTGAAGATGACACGCGACGACTGGGACGCGGTGATCGACACCAACCTGAACTCGATGTTCAACGTCACCAAGCAGGTGGTCGCCGACATGGTGGAGCGCGGCTGGGGCCGCATCATCCAGATCAGCAGCGTCAACGGCGAGAAGGGCCAGGCGGGGCAGACCAACTACAGCGCGGCCAAGGCCGGCATGCACGGCTTCACGATGGCACTGGCGCAGGAGGTGGCGGCCAAGGGCGTGACGGTCAATACCGTGAGCCCGGGCTACATCGGCACCGACATGGTGCGCGCGATCAAGCCGGAGATCCTGGAGAAGATCGTCGCCACGATCCCGGTCAAGCGGCTGGGCACGCCCGAGGAGATCGGCTCGATCGTCGCGTGGCTGGCCGGGCCCGACAGCGGATTTACCACCGGGGCCGACTTCAGCTGCAACGGCGGACTGCACATGGGATGAACGCGGGCGACTGAGCGTCCCTGCGGACGGTCCGTCGCCTCGCTCGCACCCGGGTGCGTCTTGCGTGCCCGGGCCGGGACGGCCGCCGAAGGCGATCATCCGTGCGGGTGCCCTGGCGGGTCCCGTCGCGCCCCCGGCCTGGAGGGGGCGCCCGCCTGAAGGTCGAGAGCGCCGGCACCGGCCGGCGCTGTTCATTGCCCGCCGATGAAGTACTTGATGAGGCCCTTGGCGGCGAAGCCGAGCATGCCGAAACCCAGCACCAGCAGCAGCACGAAGGTGCCGAAACGGCCGGCCTTCGACTCGCGCGCCAGCTGCACGATGATGAACACCATGTACAGCATGAAGGCCGTGACGCCGAAGGTCAGGCCGAACCAGGCGATCTGTTCCTCCGTGTAGCCGAACATCGCGCGCGCCTCGGTCAGCGGGCCTCGGGCAGCTGCGAGGCGTCGACCAGGTCGCGGTAGGCGTGCCAGCTGGCGTGCGCCAGCCACGGCACGACGACCAGCAGCCCGAGCACCCCGGCGACGATCGCCGCCGCGGTCACGAGCATCAGGATCGCCGCCCACAGCGCCAGCGGCAGCGGGTTCTCGACGACGACGCGCCAGCTCGTCATCACCGCGCGCCACAGGCCGACGTCGCGGTCGAGCAGCAGCGGGATCGCGACCACCGTCGACGCGAACACCGGCGCGGCCAGCGTGCCGCCCAGCGCCAGCCAGGCGGCGAACAGCGTCGGGTCGGGCGACAGCACGACCACGCGGACGAAGTCCAGCGGATTGCGCACCGGCGCGTCGGCGAACAGCGTGATCAGCGCCGCCGAGCACAGCACCCAGCCGGTGCCGGCTGCCGCGAGCAGCACGCCGAACACCACCAGGTTGCGGTTGCGCGGCCGCCAGGCCGCCAGTGCCGTGCGCATGTCCACGCGCTCGCCGCGCTCGACGCCGCGGCTGATCGCGTACAACCCGGTGGCCAGGATCGGCGCGAGCAGCAGGAATCCGCTGAACGCACCGGCAAGCAGCCAGAAGCGGTCGTGCGCGAGCGCGAACAGCAGCGCGCCGAACAGTGCGAGCGCGGCACCGTGGACGAACCCCGGCCCCGGGTTGCGCGCGAAGTCGCGCCAGCCGGCGGCCAGCCAGCGTCCGGTGGAGGCCAGCGTGGCCGCACGCACCGGCACCGCCGGCGAATCGGGGCGCGCAGGGCTTGTCATCGGGGGCGATGTTGCCATGCACCCGCGCGCGTCGCCGACGGGCGCCGCGGGGCCGGTCAGCGCGGGCGCAGCGACGCGGCGTGCAGCTGCGCCGCCGCGGCGGCCAGCGTGCCCGCGGCGCCGTCGCGCAGGTGCAGGCGCTGCGCATGCGCGCGCTGCACGAAGTGGCGCTGCATCGAGCGCTCGTACAGCGGGTCGTAGTGCTCGCGCATCAGCGCGCCGAACACGTCGGCCCAGCGCCCGGCGCGCGCCAGATGCTGCCAGGCGTGCACGCGCTCGCGGCCGCACAGCGGCACCAGGGCGTCGAGGCGGCGGCAGAAGTGCTCGACGTCGCTGACGAAGAACGCGTAGTCCTCGAGCAGCAGCGCGACGCGTTGCGCATCGCCCATCGCCACCTCGACGCAGCGGCCGTGGTCGCGCATGCGCGCGACCAGCGCGTCGGGCAGCTGCAGGGCGCCGATCTTGCGGCTCTCGCTCTCGACGAACACCGGCCGCGCCGGGTCGAGCGTGCGCAGCGCCTGCCACAGCGCGGTGTCGAACCCCTTTTGCGTCGGCTGCGCGCGGCCGGGCAGGGCACCGAGCACCGAGCCGCGGTGGCGGGCCAGCGCCTCGAGGTCGAGGACCTGCGCACCGGCACAGGCCAGCGCCTGCAACAGCCGCGTCTTGCCGCTGCCGGTGCGTCCGGTGAGCACGTGCAGGTCGAGGCGCTGCGGCAGTCGCTCGAGGTCGTCGCGCACGACGCCGCGAAAGGCCTTGTAGCCGCCGGCGAGCTGCTGCGTGCGAAAGCCGATCTGCCCGAGGAACCACGCCAGCGAGCCCGAACGCTGCCCGCCGCGCCAGCAGTAGACGAGCGGGCGCCAGTCGCGCGGCCGCCCGGCGACCCAGCGTTCGAGGTGCGCCGCGACGTTGCGCGCCACCAGCGCCGCGCCGACCTTGCGCGCCTCGTGCGCCGAGATCTGCTGATACAGCGTGCCCACGACCCTGCGCTCGCGGTCGTCGAGCACCGGCCAGTTGACGGCGCCGGGCAGGTGGTCGGCCGCGAACTCGGCCGGCGAGCGCACGTCGATCAGCGTGTCGCAGCACGCCGCATCGTCGGCCAGCACGCGCGCCGCGATCGGTGTCACGCCCATCTCAGTGGCTGCCGTCGCGACGGTGGCCGCAGCGCCGAAGGACGTCGGGCGAGCGCCGCGGACCCGGCTCGACCGGTCCGCAGGCGGTGCTGCTCGAGGGGAGGGCACCGCGGGCGTTGCGCAGGTCGTTCATGCCACCGGGGCGACGGCGTCGAGCAGCTCGCTCTCGATCTGCAGCTGTGCCTTGGGCTGCTGCAGCTCGGGGCCGTCGACGAGAAACGTGTCCTCGACGCGCTCGCCCAGCGTCGTCACCTTGGCCAGCTGCAGGTTGACGTGGTGGCGCGCCAGCACGCGGGCGATGCCGTAGAGCAACCCGGAGCGGTCGCTGGTGCTGATCGACAGCAGCCAGCGCTGCGCGCGTTCGTCGGGGCGCAGCGACACGCGCGGCGTCACCGGGAAAGAGCGCACGCGGCGCGACACGCGCCCGCGGCTGGGTTCGGGCAGCGGCGCGTCGCTGGACAGCGCACGCTCGAGCTGGGTCTCGACCAAGGCCGTCAGGTCGCGGTAGCTGCTGCCGTGGGGTGGCTCCATGCGCGGGTGCACGACCTGGAACGTGTCGAGCGCGTAGCCGGTGCGCGTGGTGTGGATCTTCGCGTCCTGGATGTTGAACCCGGCGCCGTCGAAGTAGCCGCAGATGCGCGCGAAGAGGTCGCGGCGGTCGGGGGCGTAGACCAGCACCTGCAGACCTTCGCCGACCGACGACGGACGCGCGCGAACCACCGGCTGGTCGGTGTCGACGTGGCGCCTGAGCACGCGCGCGTGCCACGCGATGTCGGGCGCGTCGTGGCGCGCGAAGTAGCTGACCTCGAGCGTTCGCCACAGCCGCTCCTCGGTGCCGGGCAGCTGCGACGCCAGCGCCAGCATCGACCGTGCCTCGGCCTTGCGCGCCTCGATCTCGGCGTCCAGGTTCGGCCGCGCGCCGCCGAGGGCGCGCAGCGCCAGGCGGTACAGGTCCTCGAGCAGCTTGCCCTTCCACGCGTTCCACACCTTCGGGCTGGTGCCGCGGATGTCGGCCACCGTCAGCAGGTACAGCGCCGTGAGCGTGCGCTGGTCGCCCACCGAGCGTGCGAACGCGGCGATCACCTCGGGGTCCGACAGGTCCTCCTTCTGCGCGATGCGCGACATCGTCAGGTGGTGGCGCACCAGGAACTCGACCAGCCGCGCGTCGTCGCCGCCGATGCCGTGGTCGCGGCAGAAGCGCCGCACCTCGCGCGCGCCGAGCTCGGAGTGGTCGCCGCCGCGGCCCTTGGCGACGTCGTGGAACAGCGCGGCGATGTACAACAGCCAGGGCTTGTCCCACTGCAGCGCGAGCTGCGAGCAAAACGGGTACTCGTGCGCGTGCTCGGGGATGAAGAAGCGGCGCATGTTGCGCACGACCATCAGGATGTGCTGGTCCACCGTGTAGACGTGGAACAGGTCGTGCTGCATCTGCCCGACGATGCGGCGGAACACCCACAGGTAGCGCCCGAGCACCGAGGTCTGGTTCATCAGCCGCAGCACGTGGGTCTGTCCCTGCTCCTGCCGCAGCATCTGCATGAAGGTCGCGCGGTTGACCGGGTCGCGGCGGAACGTCGCGTCCATGCGGTCGCGCGCGTTGTACAGCGCGCGCAGCGTGCGCGCCGACAGCCCCTGGATGCCGGGGCTGCGCTGGAAGGCGAGGAAGGTCTGCAGGATCGCGTGCGGGTCGCGCTCGTAGAGGTCGTCGCTGGCGACCTCGAGCATGCCGGCCCGGTCGAGGAAGCGCGGGTCGTCGAGCGGACGCATCGGCGCGGCCTCCGACCGGTTGACGCGCTCCTCGATGTTGAGCATCAGGATCTGGTTGAGCTGCGCCACCGCCTTGGCCGCCCAGTAGTAGCGGCGCATCAGCACCTCGCCGGCGCGCTGCGTGCGCGTCGCGACGAGGCCGAAGCTCGCAGCCACCGCGGTCTGCAGGTCGAACACCAGCCGGTCCTCGCGCCGGCCGGCCACCAGGTGCAGCCGCGCGCGGATCAGCTTGAGCAGGCCCTCGTTGCGCCGCAACTGCTTGGCCTCGAACGGCGTGACCAGCCCGTTGGCGGCCAGCTCGCCCCAGCTGCGGCCCAGGCCGGCGGCGCGTGCGACCCAGATGACCACCTGCAGGTCGCGCAGCCCGCCGGGGCTCTCCTTGCAGTTGGGCTCGAGCGCGTAGGGCGTGTCCTCGTACTTGACGTGGCGCTGGCGCATCTCGAGCGTCTTCGCGCGCAGGAACGCGCGGGCGTCGATCGAGGCGTCGTGCGCGCGGCGGAACGTGGCGAACACGCGCCGCGAGCCGCACACGCGGCGCGACTCGAGCAGCGCCGTGCACACCGTGACGTCGCGCGTGCTCTCGGCCAGGCACTCGGCCACCGTGCGCACCGACGAGCCGATCTCGAGCCCGATGTCCCAGCACGCGGTGATGAAGGCCTCGATCGCGGCGCGCCCGGTGTCGGTGGCGCCGTCGCCGTCGAGCAGCACCAGCACGTCGACGTCGGAGTACGGGTACAGCTCGCCGCGCCCGTAGCCGCCGGCGGCCACCAGCGCCGCGCCGGGGGGCATGCCGCAGCGCTGCCACAGCAGCGTCAGCGTCGCGTCGACGTGGCGCGCCAGCGCGCGCAGCAGTGCACTGGCCGCCGGCGCGCTGGCGCGCGCGCCGCCGAAGCGCTCGAGCAGCGCGGACTTGCCGTCGCGGAACTGCTGCCGCAGGGCGCCGACGCCCGACGCGTCGGACGGCGACCCCATCTCGTTCAGGCCGTCACCGACGCCGGCGACGGCACGAAGTCGGGCGGCGGCGGGCTGCCGGCCGACAGGGTCAGCACCTCCCAGCCGGTGTCGGTGACGAGCACGGTGTGCTCCCACTGCGCCGACAGCGAGCGGTCCTTGGTGACGATGGTCCAGCCGTCGCCGAGCTCGCGGATCTCGCGCCGCCCGGCGTTGATCATCGGCTCGATCGTGAAGATCATGCCCGGCTTCAACTCATCGAGCGTGCCCGGGCGGCCGTAGTGCAGCACCTGCGGCTCCTCGTGGAACTTGCGCCCGACACCGTGGCCGCAGAACTCGCGCACCACCGAGTAGCCTGCCGCCTCGGCGTGGGCCTGGATCGCGTGGCCGATGTCGCCCAGGCGCGCGCCGGGGCGCACCTTGACGATGCCCTTCCACATCGCCTCGTAGGTCACCTGGCACAGGCGCTTCGCCGCGATCGAACCCTCGCCGACGACGTACATGCGGCTGTTGTCGCCGTGCCAGCCGTCCTTGATGACGGTGACATCGATGTTGACGATGTCGCCGTTCTTCAGCGCTCGCTCGTTCGGGATGCCGTGGCACACCTGATGGTTGATCGACGTGCACAGCGACGCCGGGTACGGCGGGTAGCCCGGCGGCTGGTAGCCGAGCGTGGCCGGCACGCCGCCCTGCACGTGCACGATGTGGTCGTGCGCGATGCGGTCGAGTTCGAGCGTCGTGACACCCGGCTTCACGTGCGCCGCGAGCAGGTCCAGCACCTCGGACGCCAGGCGGCACGCCAGCCGCATGCCGTCGACGTCGGCACCGGTCTTGATGGGGATCGACATGCCCGCGATTATCCCATCGCGCTCGTAGAATCGCGGTCTCCCCTCCCGGCCCACCCTGCATGCGGGCAGGCCGTTGTTGCAGCCGCCGCCCGACGGGTTCCATGCCGACCGCTTCCTCGCACCTCATGCACTTCGAGGGCAGCCGCGCGCTGTCCGACTTCCGCGCGCGCGCGCTGCTCGACCGCCTGTCGGCGGCGGTGCCGCGCGTCGCCGGCGTCGCCGCGCGCCACGTGCACTGGGTGGCCAGCGACGCGCCGCTGACGCGCGAGCAGCGCGACCGCCTCGAGGCCCTGCTGGCCTACGGGGAGGCGCCTGCGTCGCCCGGGCCGCGCACCGGCGACGTGCTGGTCGTCGTGATGCCGCGCCTGGGCACGGTCTCGCCGTGGGCAAGCAAGGCCACCGACATCGCGCACAACTGCGGCCTGCCGGTGCACCGCATCGAACGTGTCACCGAGTTCAGCGTCGCGCTGAAGGGCGGGCTGCTCGGCGGCGCGAAGCCGCTGAGCGACGCCGAGCGCCAGGCGCTGGCCGCGCGGCTGCACGACCGCATGACCGAGTCCGTGGCCTTCGAACGCGACGCCGCGCGACACCTGTTCGACGCGCAGCCGGCACCACCGCTGGTCCACGTCGACGTGCTCGGGCACGGACGCCAGGCCCTGGTGCGTGCGAACGGCGAGTTCGGCCTGGCGCTGTCCGACGACGAGATCGATTACCTCGTCGACGCGTTCGTCCGCTTGGGCCGCAACCCGACGGACGTCGAGCTGATGATGTTCGCGCAGGCCAACAGCGAGCACTGTCGGCACAAGATTTTCAACGCCGACTTCACGATCGACGGCGAGCGTCAGGCGCACAGCCTGTTCGCGATGATCCGTCACACCGAGAAGTCGAGCCCGCAGCGCACCGTGGTCGCCTACAGCGACAACGCGGCGGTCATGGAAGGCGGCCCCGTCGAGCGCTGGTTGCCGCTGGGGTACACGAACGCGCCGATGTACGCACCGCGCGGAGGCGTCGCGCACGTGCTGATGAAGGTCGAGACGCACAACCACCCGACCGCGATCAGCCCGTTCCCCGGTGCCGCCACCGGCGCCGGCGGCGAGATCCGCGACGAGGGCGCCACCGGCCGCGGCGCGCGGCCCAAGGCAGGGCTCACCGGCTTCTCGGTGTCGAACCTGCACCTGCCCGGCACCGACGAACCGTGGGAGCGCGACCCGGTCGGCAAGCCCGGGCACATCGCGAGCGCCTTGCAGATCATGATCGACGGGCCGCTGGGCGGCGCGGCGTTCAACAACGAGTTCGGCCGGCCGAACCTGGCGGGGTACTTTCGCGTCTACGAGCAGCAGGTGGCTGGCGTGAAGCGCGGCTACCACAAGCCGATCATGATCGCCGGCGGCGTCGGCAGCATCGACGCGACGCAGACGCACAAGGTCGCGTTTCCCGCCGGCACGCTGCTGGTGCAGCTCGGTGGCCCGGGCATGCGCATCGGCATGGGCGGCGGCGCCGCCAGTTCGATGGCCGCCGGCACGAACACGGCGGCGCTCGACTTCGACAGCGTGCAGCGCGGCAACCCCGAGATCCAGCGCCGTGCGCAGGAGGTCATCAACCACTGCTGGGCGCTCGGCGACCAGAACCCGGTCCTGGCGATCCACGACGTCGGCGCCGGCGGGCTGTCCAACGCGTTCCCGGAACTGGCCGACGGCGCGGGCAGGGGCGCGCGCTTCGATCTGCGCCAGGTGCCGCTCGAGGAGAGCGGCCTGGCGCCGAAGGAGATCTGGTGCAACGAGAGCCAGGAGCGCTACGTGCTGGCCGTCGACCCGGCGCTGATGCCGCTGTTCGAGCAGATGTGCCGGCGCGAGCGCTGCCCGTACGCGGTGGTCGGCGTCGCCACCGAGGCGCGGGACCTGGTCGTCGACAGCGGCGACGGTGCCGAGGGCGAGACCCGTCGCGTGATCGACATGCCGATGGAGGTGCTGCTCGGCAAGCCGCCGAGGATGCACCGCGTCGTCGAGCGCGTCGCGCGCCAGGAGGCGCCGCTGGAGCTGACCGGCGTGAAGCTCGAGCAGGTGGCGTTCGACGTGCTGCGCCACCCGACGGTGGCCTCGAAGCGCTTCCTGATCACGATCGGCGACCGCACGGTGGGCGGCCTGAGCCACCGCGACCCGATGGTCGGGCCCTGGCAGGTGCCGGTGGCCGACTGCGCGGTGACGCTGGCCGATTTCCGCGGCCACCGCGGCGAGGCGATGGCGATGGGCGAGCGCACGCCGCTGGCGGCCCTCGATGCCCCGGCTTCAGGGCGCATGGCAGTCGCCGAAGCGGTCACGAACCTGCTCGCGGCGCCGATCGAGCTGTCGCGCGTCAAGCTCAGTGCGAACTGGATGGCCGCCTGCGGCGAGCCGGGCGAGGACGCGGCGCTGTACGACACCGTCAAGGCTGTCGGCATGGAACTGTGCCCGGCGCTGGGCATCGGCATCCCGGTCGGCAAGGACAGCCTGTCGATGCGCACCAAGTGGCGCGACGCCGCCGGCGACCGGCAGGTCGTCGCGCCGGTGTCACTGATCGTCAGCGCCTTCGCGACGCTCGACGACGTGCGCGGCACGCTGACGCCGCAGCTGCAGCCGGGCGACACGTCACTGATCCTGGTCGACCTCGGTGCCGGCCGCAACCGCATGGCCGGCTCGATCCTCGCGCAGACGCTGGGGCGCTTCGGTGACGAGACCCCGGACCTGGACGACCCCCAACGCCTGAAGGCGCTGGCGGCCGCCGTCAACGCGCTGCGTGCCACCGGCCAGCTGCTCGCCTACCACGACCGCAGCGACGGCGGCCTGTGGGCCTGCGTATGCGAGATGGCCTTTGCCGGCCACCGCGGCGTGAGCCTGAACGTCGACCTGCTCGTCACCGAGGGCGACGGCATCGGCGACAGCCGCGCCGACCACGGCGACTCGAAGAACTGGGCCAGCCAGGTCGGCGAGCGGCGCAACGAGCTGACGCTAAAGGCGCTGTTCGCCGAGGAGCTCGGCGTGGTGCTGCAGGTGCGGCGCGGCGACCGCGACGCGGCGGTGGCGACGCTGCGCGCGCACGGCCTGGGCCGCATGACGCACGTGGTCGGCGTGGCCAACGACCGCGGGGTGGTGGAAGTCTGGCGCGACACCAAGTGCGTGTTCTCGGCGCCGCTCGAGCAGTTGCACAAGACCTGGGACGAGGTGAGCTGGCGCATCGCGCGGCTGCGCGACAACCCGGCGTGCGCCGACAGCGAGCACGCGCTTGCCGGCGCGGCCGACGACCCCGGCCTGCACGTGCACCTGGCGTTCGACCCGGCCGACGACGTCGCCGCGCCGTTCGTCAACGTCGCGCGACCGAAGATGGCGATCCTTCGCGAGCAGGGCGTCAATTCGCAGGTCGAGATGAGCTACGCGCTGCACGCCGCGGGCTTCGACACCTTCGACGTGCACATGAGCGACCTGCAGCATGGCCGCGCGCGGCTCGAGCAGTTCCAGGGCTTCGTCGCCTGCGGCGGTTTCAGTTACGGCGACACGCTCGGCGCCGGCGAGGGCTGGGCGCGCTCGATCCTGTACAACCCGGCGCTGGCCGACCGGTTCGCCGCCTTCTTCCAGCGCCCGGATACGCTGGCGCTGGGCGTGTGCAACGGCTGCCAGATGATGGCCGCACTGACCGCGCTGATCCCCGGCGCCGACGCGTGGCCCAAGTTCACGCGCAACCGCAGCGAGCAGTTCGAGGCGCGGCTGTCGCTGGTCGAGGTGCTCGCGAGCCCGTCGCTGTTCTTCACCGGCATGGCCGGCAGCCGCATCCCGATCGCGGTGGCCCACGGCGAGGGCTGCGCCGACTTCTCGCAGCGCGGCGACGCGCTTCAAGTCGTGCGCGCGATGTGCTTCGTCGACCCGCAGGGCCGGCCGACCGAGGTCTACCCGCACAACCCGAACGGCAGCCCCGAGGGCCTCACGGCCGTGACGACCGCCGACGGGCGCTTCACGGCCTTGATGCCGCACCCCGAGCGGGTGTTCCGCCAGGCGCAGATGAGCTGGACGGCGACGGGCGCCGACGGGTTCAGCCCTTGGATGCGCATGTTCCGCAACGCGCGCGCCGCGATCGGCTGAGCCGGCGTCGAAGCGCCTGCCGCGGTTCAGCCGCCCGACCCGCGGTCGCGCGGGAACCAGCGCTCGATCACCTGCGCCGCGCGCTCGCGCCCGCCCAGCCCGAAGGCCAGCGCGAGCGCGACGACGACGCCGGCCAGCAGGATCAGGAAAGTCTGCTGGATCAGCCCGCCGCCGACGTCGAGGTGGTCGACGGCGAGCAGCACGACGAACACCAGCACCGCGTACTGCGCCAGCCGGCCGACGAGGTCGGCGTCGCCGAGCCCGGCGTCACGCCAGTGGCCGGTCACCGACTGCGCGACGAAGCGCGCGAAGTAGCTGCCGAGCACGACGATCAGCAGCGCCACCAGCAGCCGGGGCACGAACAGCAGCACGCGAGCGAGCAGGTCGGTCACCGGCGCCAGCTCGAGGCCGCTGAAGGCGACCATCAGCGCGGCGAGCAGCACCAGCGCGTACGCGATCAGGCCCACCAGGTCGCTGGTGTCCCTCGTGCTGCCGCCTTGCTGCAGGAACGCGTCGACCCCGGAGCGTTCGGTGAGCACGTGGAAGTTGAAGGCGCGCAGCGTCTTGACCACCGCCAGGCGCACCGCCTTGGCCAGCGCCCAGCCGACGGCGACGACCACCGCGGCCAGCGCCAGGCGCGGCACGAAGGTGCCGACCTGCTGCAGCAGGGCGCGCAGCGGTTCGAGCAGGACTTGCAGGGGTTCCATCGCGGGTCTCCGGTTCAATCGCCGCGGGTCGCCGCGGCGTCGGCCAGCGCCGCCAGGCGCTGCGCGATCGCGTCGGGACGGTGTTCCAACGCGTGGCGCAGCATCCGCAGCGCACGCTCGATCTCGAACACCGCCAGCAGGGCGCGCAGCGCGTCGAGCGCCGCGGCGTCGGGGTACAGGCCGGCGCCGACCGCCGCGTCGGCGTAGGCACGCCAGAACGCCGAGCGCACCGCCGCGGCCCACTGCCGCGCGGCCGCGGTGAGCCGCTCGCGTTCGCCGGCCAGCTGTGCCATCGAAGCCAGTGCCGCGTGCTGCGCCTCGTCGAACGCGCAGCGCAGCGCGGCGACGTCGCGCAACGCGCTGTGCTTGGCGCGGCGCTCGGCCACCGGCACGCTGGCGTCGCCCTCGAAGTCGATCAGCACGAAATCGTCCTGCACCACCAGCACCTCGGACAGGTGCAAGCTGCCGTGCACGCGCGTCCTGCGCAGCGCCGCCAGCGGCGTGCCGCGCGCGCGCTCGATGGCTTCGCTGAGCGACGCGGCGACGCCGGGGTCGAGCGCGATCCCGCGTGCCTCGGCGCCGACCAGCGTGCGTTGCAGCTGCTCGCGCGCCGCCTGCAGCCACTGCTCGAGGTCGACCGCGTCGACCGGCTCGGGCTCGAAGGCCGGGTCGCCGGTGGGCCGCGCCAGCGCGGCGTGCAACTCGGCCACGCGCCGCGCCAGCACGGTGATGCGCTCGGCGATCGGTGCCAGCGCCTCGTCGACGGTCAGCGTGCCGGCCAGGTGCGCCTCGAGCAGCCGGGTGAGCTGTTCGACGACGAAGCCCCACGCGTCGCCCTGGTGCGCGACTTGCGCCTGCAGCAGCGCGAGCACCACCGGCTCGCCGCCGTCGCGCTGGTACTCGACGCTGCCGGCCAGCGGCACGACGTGCGGGAAGCCCACGGCGTCGCCCAGGTGTCGCGCCATCTCCAGCTCGGGGCACACGCCGGGTTGCAGCCGGCGGTAAGCCTTGAGCATCAGCCGCTCGCCGAGCAGCGTGATCGAGTTCGTGCCGGTGCCCAGGCGCAGCAGCGACCAGGCCTGCGGCGGCGCCTGGCCGACCAGCGCGGCGAACGACGCGCCGGGCGTGAAGCGCACGCTTCCGTGCTCGGCCGCCAGCGAGCGTGCGCCGCCGACGGCGTCGACGAGGGCGCGGCAGAAGGCCTCGTCGCCCATCGCGTCGGCGAGCACGCCCACCGCGGCCTGCTGGCGCACCCGGCTGACCGCCACCGGCGCCAGCGCGCGCAGGCGTTCCTCGTCGTGGTCCTCGAACGCGATGGCCAGCGGCAGGAACCAGCGCGGCGGCGCGGTCGGGCCGGCCTCGCCGTCCATCAGCGCGAGCAGCCACTGCCCGGCGCCGCCTTCGAGCAGCGCGTGGTCGACGACGCGCACGCGCGCGATGTCGCCGTGGCCGTCGAACCAGCGCTGACGGCGCAGGTAGCGCGGCAGCAACTCGTCTTCGAGCTGCGCGCGCAGCTTGTCGGCCAGGCCGATGCGCCACGGCACCACGCGCTGGCGGAACAGGCTGTTCCAGCCGTCGAACAAGACCAGCACCGGCAGGTCCTCGGCCGGCGCGCGGTCGACGTGCCAGTCGGGCGGTGCAGCGTCGGCGGCCAGGCGGAACCAGAAGAACCCGTGGCCCGGCAGCGTCAGCAGGTAGGGCAGGTCGCCGATCGGCGGGAACGCGTGGCGCCCCAGCATCTCGACCGGCACGCGGCCCCTGTAGGCGTGCAGGTCGAGCTCGACCGGCTGCGCGGCGCGGCTCATGTTGGCCACGCACAGGATGACCTCGTCGTCGAGCTCGCGCAGGTAGGCCACGATCTTGCGGTTGCCGGGGTGCAGCATCGTGAACCGACCGCGGCCGAACGCCTGCGACGAGGCGCGCACCGCCAGCATGCGCCGTGTCCAGTTGAGCAGCGACGACGGCTCGCGCGACTGCGCCTCGACGTTGACCGCCTCGTAGCCGTACACCGGGTCCTGGATCGGCGGCAGGTACAGCCGCTGCGGGTCGGCGCGGCTGAAGCCGCCGTTGCGGTCGCTCGTCCACTGCATCGGCGTGCGCACGCCGTCGCGGTCGCCGAGGAAGATGTTGTCGCCCATGCCGATCTCGTCGCCGTAGTACAGCACCGGCGTGCCCGGCATCGACAGCAGCAGCGAGTTCATCAGCTCGATGCGCGGGCGGTCGTTCTCGAGCAGCGGCGCCAGGCGCCGGCGGATGCCCAGGTTGATGCGTGCGCGCGGGTCGGCGGCGTACATGCGCCACATGTAGTCGCGCTCGCGGCTGGTCACCATCTCGAGCGTCAGCTCGTCGTGGTTGCGCAGGAAGATCGCCCACTGGCAGTTCGGCGGGATCTCGGGCGTCTGCGCCAGGATCTCGTAGATCGGGTGGCGCTCCTCCTGCGCGATGGCCATGTACATGCGCGGCATCAGCGGGAAGTGATACGCCATGTGGCACTCGTCGCCGTCGCCGAAGTACTCGCGCACGTCCTCGGGCCACATGTTGGCCTCGGCGAGCAGCAGCCGGCCCGGGTACTTCGCGTCGACGCGACGGCGGATCTCCTTGATCACCTCGTGCGTCTCGCGCAGGTTCTCGTTGGAGGTGCCGTCGCGCTCGATCAGGTACGGGATCGCATCGAGGCGGAAGCCGTCGATGCCCATCTCGAGCCAGGACTCCATGATCCGGACCACCGCCTCGAGCACCGCGGGGTTGTCGAAGTTCAGGTCGGGCTGGTGGCTGAAGAAGCGGTGCCAGTAGTACTGCTGCGCGACCTCGTCCCAGGCCCAGTTGGACTTCTCGGTGTCCGTGAAGATGATGCGCGTGCCGGCGTAGCGCTTCGGGTCGTCGCTCCACACGTAGAACTCGCGCTCGGGCGAGCCGCGCGGCGCGCGGCGAGCGCGCTGGAACCACGGGTGCTGGTCGGACGTGTGGTTGACGACCAGTTCGGTGATCACGCGCAGCCCGCGGCGGTGCGCCTCGTCGACGAAACGGCGCACGTCGTCGAGGCTGCCGTAGGACGGGTGCACGTTCTCGTAGTCCGAGACGTCGTAGCCGTCGTCGCGCAGCGGCGACGGGTAGAACGGCAGCAGCCAGATCGTGTTCACGCCCAGCGACTGCACGTGGTCGAGGTGCTGCGTGAGTCCGGCGAAGTCGCCGATGCCGTCGCCGTTGGCGTCGGCATAGGCCTTGACGTGCAGTTCGTAGATGACCGCGTCCTTGAACCACAGCGGGTCCTGCGCGGCCTCGGCACTCGCGGGCAGGGCGTCGGCTTTCACAGGGCGCGACCCTACCTCAATCGCCGGTCGTCGCGGTGGCCCGCAAGAACGACGGCCACCGCTACGGGTGGCCCTGTTCGTGTCGACGGCGGTATCTTGGTGGTGGAGACGAGGAGGATCGAACTCCCGACCTTCGCATTGCGAACGCGACGCTCTCCCAGCTGAGCTACGTCCCCAAGAGCCCGCGAGTATAGCAACATCCTTTGGGCCGAAGCGCTTGGCATTGCGGCCCCACCTGAGCACGGTCGTCGACGATCGACCGTCCGTCGGCAATGCGACCGATTGTCATTTCACAACGAATAGGACGCCGCTATGCCTCGCATAGCTTCTATGCATTGGAACTGCCGCCGACGCTGCGCTAAGGTCCCCCGCGCGCTGCACGGCGCGCGCCGCGTGCAGCCGTTCGCGTTACCCCCACCAAGGAGACCGACATGGGACTGAAAGGATCGAAGACCGAGCAGAACCTGAAGGACGCGTTTGCCGGTGAATCGATGGCAAACCGCCGCTACCTGTACTTCGCGAACAAGGCCGACGTGGAAGGCCAGAACGACGTCGCCGCGCTGTTCCGCTCGACCGCCGAGGGCGAGACCGGCCACGCGCACGGGCACCTCGAGTTCCTCGAGCAGGTCGGCGACCCGGCCACCGGGTTGCCGATCGGCGCGACGCGCGACAACCTGAAGGCCGCCGTGGCCGGCGAGACGCACGAGTACACGGACATGTACCCGGGCATGGCCAAGACCGCGCGCGACGAGGGCTTCGACGAGATCGCCGACTGGTTCGAGACGCTGGCCAAGGCCGAGCGTTCGCACGC
>NZ_DAOKZA010000013.1:0-37634 GCF_035325925.1 Azohydromonas sp.
GGTAGTTCGCGTACAGCCCCATGATCAGCGTGCCGAAGGCGGCGATCAGGCAGGTCGCGACGAACACCGCGTCCTTGGGCATGCCGGCGTCGCCGAGGATGCTCGGGTTGACGAAGACGATGTAGGCCATCGTCAGGAACGTCGTCACGCCGGCGGTGACCTCGGTGCGCACGTCCGTGCCGTGCGCGCCCAGGCCGAAGCGCCTGTCGAGCCAGCCGCCGGGCATGGCGGGCGTGGGCAGCGCCGCGGCGGCGCTGCGTTCGGGGGTCAGGTCCATCGTCGTCTCCTGTGCTCGCCGCGTGCTCGCGGTCGTCGGGGGGTCGGTCGGGAACGGATTCAGCCGCTGCGCAGGTGCTGCGGCACCCCGGCCACGTAGGTGGCGACGAGGTTGCGCTCGTCGGCCAGCGTCATCCACGCGAAGACGCGCTCGTGCAGCGAGCGCGCCAGCGCGTCGCGGTGCGTCGCGACGGGGCCGACGGCCCAGTCCCACACCGCGAGGTCGGCGACGCGGCCGGCCTCGAGCGAGCCGATCTCGTCGTCGAGCCGCAGCGCGCGCGCCGCGCCGCGCGTGGCCGCGTACAGCGCCTTCCACGCGGTCAGCCGCACGCCCTGCAGCGCCTGGATCTGGTACGCCGCGGCCATCGTGCGCTGCATCGCGAGGCTGGTGCCGCCACCGACGTCGGAGGCCAGCGTCACCGCGGCGCCGGCGGCGTCGAGCGCGGCCCAGCCGATCAGCCCGCTGCCGAGGAACAGGTTCGACGTCGGCGAGTGCGCGATCTGCGCGCCGGTGGCGGCGAGCAGCGCGCGGTCCGCGTCGTCGAGCCACACGCCGTGCGCGAGCACCGAGCGTTCGCCGAGCAGCCCGTGGCGCCGGTAGACGTCGAGGTAGCTGCGCGCCTCGGGGAACAGCCCGGCGATCCACGCCACCTCGGCGCGGTTCTCGGCGACATGCGTCTGAAGGTACACGCCGGGGTGGGCGGCGAGCAGCGCGCCGGCCATCGCCAGCTGTTCACGCGTGCTGGTGGCGGCGAAACGCACCGTCAGCGCGTACGCCAGCCGCCCGCGACCGTGCCAGCGGGCGATGCCGTCGGCGCAGTCGCGCTCGGCGCCGGCGACGTCGTCGGTGAGGCCGTCGGGTGCGTGACGGTCCATCAGCACCTTGCCGGTGATCAGCCGCATGCCGCGTGCCGCGGCGGCGTCGAACAGCGCGTCGGCCGAGACGGCGTGCACGGTCGGGAACACCACGGCGGCGGTCGTGCCGTGCGCCAGCAGCGCGGCGACGAAACGCTCGGCACCGGCGCGCGACACCGCGGGATCGGCGTAGCGCATCTCGGCCGGGAACGTGTAGGTGTTCAGCCAGTCGAGCAGCTCGGTGCCGTAGCTCGCGATCACGTCGAGCTGCGGCATGTGCACGTGCGTGTCGACGAAACCCGGCATCACGAGCCGCCCGCGGTGGTCGATGCGCTGCCAGCCGTCGCCGGGGTCGGCCCGCGAGCGCCCGGCGATGCGCCCGTCCTCGATCAGCAGCCAGGCGTCGGCGTCGAAGCGCACCGCCGGGGTGTCGACGGCGCCGAAGCCCGGGTCGTCGACGACCTCGAGCAGGTCGCCGCGGATCGCCAGCCGCCGCGCCGCCGTCACGACGCCGCCCCCGCGCCCTGCACCTGCAGCTCGCGCGCCAGTTCGCGCACCTGCTCGCGCAGCCAGCGCCCGGCGGCGCTGGCGTGCGACAGGTCGTGCCACAGCTGGTAGTACACCAGCGGCGGGAACGCCACCGGGCAGCGCACGATGCGCACCGGGAACTGGCCGACGTAGCGGCTGCAGAACAGCCGCCCGGTGGTCAGCACCAGCCGCGATCGCGCGACCATCAGCGGCACCAGCCCGAAGTGCGGGCTGCGCACCGCGACCAGGCGCTGCAGGCCCTGCTCGGCCAGGTGCTCGTCGATCACGCCGATCGCGCCGGCGTGCAGCGGTGTCGGCGCGACGTGTTCGGCGGCCAGGTAGCGCTCGGCGGTCCAGCCGCGCGGGTTCGTCGCCGCCGGGTGGTCGGCGGCGACCAGGCAGACGATCTCGTCGGCGAGCAGCCGCCCCAGGTGCAGTTCTCCGGGCGGGCGCAGCCAGTTGCCGATCACCAGGTCGACGTCGCCGTGCGCCAGCCCCTGGCGGTAGTCGAACTCGCGCGACAGCGGCAGGATCTCGACGCGTGCGTCGGGCGCGGCGCGCTTGAGGCGCGCGACCAGCTCGGGCAGGAACAGCGGGTCGAGGTAGTCGCTGGCCGCGATGCGAAACGTCAGCCGCGCCTTCGCCGGGTCGAAGGCCAGCGCCGGCGTGCGCGCGCCGAACAGCTGCTCGGCGTGGCGCAGCAGCGCGTCGGCCGGCGCCAGCAGTTCGAGCGCCACCGCGGTGGGCGCCATGCCGGCGCCGGAACGCACCAGCAGCGGGTCGCCGACCAGCGCGCGCAGGCGCTTGAGCTGGGCGCTGACCTGCGGCTGCGTGGTCGCCAGCTTCAGCGCGGCGCGCGAGACGCTGCGTTCGGTGATCACGGTGTGCAAGACCCTCACGAGATGGAGCTCGATCTTGTCGAACGCAGCGCGGTCTGCCATATGTTCATCTCCATACTCGATATTTCGATTCTGATATGGACAACCGGCGACAGGCGAGTACCTTTGCGCCGATGCCCTGCCCCGTGACACTGCGCATGAACACCCGCCCGATCCGCTTCTTCCACCGCGGCGCCATCGTCGAGGTCGACGGCGTGCCGCCGACGACCAGCGTGCTCGCCTGGCTGCGCGGGCCCGCGCGCTGCACCGGCACCAAGGAAGGCTGCAACGAAGGCGACTGCGGCGCCTGCACCGTCGTCGTCGCCGAGCTGGCCGGACGCGCCGACGCGGTGGGCACGCCGTCGGCGCGTGCCACCGTCGTCGGGGGCCTGAGCCTGCGCACCGTCAACGCCTGCATCCAGTTCCTGCCCACGCTCGACGGCAAGGCGCTGCTCACCGTCGAGGACCTGCAGGGCATCGCCGCCGTGCCCGCCGGCCCCGCCCCGGGCCTGCACCCGGTGCAGCAGGCGCTGGTCGAGTGCCACGGCTCGCAATGCGGCTTCTGCACCCCGGGCTTCGCGATGTCGCTGGCCGCGGCCTACGAGCGCCACTGCGAACACGGCACGACGCCCACGCGCCAGCAGCTCGCCGACGAGCTGTCGGGCAACCTGTGCCGCTGCACCGGCTACCGCCCGATCCTCGATGCCGGCCAGCGCATGTTCGAGCTGCCGCCGCACCGGCTCGACACGGCGCCCCTCGTCGCCGCGCTGCGTCGGCTGGCGGCCGACCCGCCGCTGGCCTACGAGGCGCACAACCCGGCCACCGGCGGCATCGAGCGCTTCGTCGCGCCGCGCAGCGTCGACGCGCTCGCCGCCGCCTGTGCCGCCGAGCCCCAGGCGCGCGTGCTCGCCGGCAGCACCGACGTCGGGCTGTGGGTCAACAAGCAGCTGCGCGAGCTGCCGTCGCTGATCCACCTCGGCGCCGTCGACGAGCTCAAGCGCATCGCCGAAGGCGACGGGGTGCTGACGATCGGCGCCGCGGCGCCTCTCGAGGACGCCTGGGCCGCGCTCGCCGCGCGCGTGCCGGCACTCACCGACGTCTGGCTGCGCTTCGCGTCGCCGCCGATCCGCCACGCCGGCACGATGGGCGGCAACGTCGCCAACGGCTCGCCGATCGGCGACAGCGCGCCGGTGCTGATCGCGCTCGGCGCACGCGTCGTGCTGCGGCGGGGCGAACGGCGGCGCACGCTGGCGCTGGAAGACCTGTACGTCGACTACATGGTCAACCGCCTCGAGCCGGGCGAGTTCGTCGAGGCGATCGAGGTGCCGCTGCCCGGTGCCACCACCGCGGTGCGCGCGTACAAGCTGAGCAAACGCTTCGACTGCGACATCTCGGCGGTGTGCGCCGGCTTGGCCCTCACGCTCGACGGCGATCGCATCGCCGACGTGCGCTTGGCCTTCGGCGGCATGGCCGCCGTCGTCAGGCGCGCCGCGCACGCCGAGGCCGCGCTGCGCGACCAGCCCTGGACCGAAGCCGCGGCGCGCGCCGCCATGGCGGCGCTCGAGCGTGACTTCACGCCGCTCAGCGACATGCGCGCCAGCGCCGGCTACCGCCTGCGCGCGGCCGGCAACCTGCTGCTGCGGCTGTGGCTGGAGACACGTGCCGACCAGCCGCTCGCGACGACGCACACGCAGGTGTGGGCGACGATGCCGCACGCCGCGCTGGCCTGAACGAGGACGCGACGATGAACAAGCCGGTCGAGACCTTCCTCGCGCCGCCGCTGGCGGCCCCGTTCGTCGACCACGGCGTGCACGCCGCGCGCCGCCTGGACCCCGGCGCGGAAGCGCAGCGCCAGCGCGAAGGCGCCCGGGTGGGCGTCAGCCGCGCGCACGAGTCGGCGCACCTGCACGTGGCCGGCGCGGCGACCTACATCGACGACATCCCCGAGGCCGCGGGCACGCTGCATGCGGCGCTCGGGCTGTCGCCGGTGGCCCACGGGCGGCTGCGCGGCGTCGACGTCGAGCGGCTGCGCGCGCTGCCCGGCGTCGTCGCGGTGCTGACCGCCGCCGACATCCCCGGCCGCAACGACTGCGGGCCGATCGTGCACGACGACCCGATCCTCGCCGCGCACGAGCTGGTCTACGTCGGCCAGCCGGTGTTCGCGGTGGTCGCCACCGACCGCGAATTGGCGCGCCGCGCGGCCGCCCGCGCGAAGGACGTGATCGCGTTCGAGCCGCTGCCGGCGGTGCTGAACGCGCGCGCGGCGCACGCGGCGAAGCAGTACGTCGTGCCGCCGATGCACCTGGCGCGCGGCGACGCGCACGCGGCGATCGCCGCGGCGCCGCACCGGCTCGACGGTTCGTTCAGCCTCGGCGGCCAGGAGCAGTTCTACCTGGAAGGGCAGATCAGCTACGCGCTGCCGCAGGAGGACCGCACGCTGCTCGTGCACTGCTCGACGCAGCACCCGAGCGAGATGCAGCATGTCGTCGCGCACGCGCTGGGCTGGCACGCGCACCAGGTGCAGGTGCAGTGCCGGCGTATGGGCGGCGGCTTCGGCGGCAAGGAGTCGCAGTCGGCGCTGTTCGCCTGCGTCGCCGCGGTCGCCGCGGCGAAGCTGCAGCGCCCGGTCAAGCTGCGTGTCGACCGCGATGACGACTTCCTGATCACCGGCCGGCGCCACGGCTTCGAGTTCGACTGGCGCGTTGGATTCGACGACGACGGGCGCATCCTCGGCGCCGAGGTCACGATGATCGCCAACGCCGGCTGCAGCGCCGACCTGTCGCCGCCGGTGATGACACGTGCGCTGTGCCACTTCGACAACGCCTACTGGCTGCCGCACGTCGACCTGCACGGCTTCTGCGCGAGGACGAACACGCAGAGCAACACGGCGTTTCGCGGCTTCGGCGGCCCGCAGGGGGCGCTGGCGGTGGAGATGATCATCGACGACATCGCGCGCCGCCTCGGCGCGGACCCGCTGGCGGTGCGCCGCGCCAACTTCTACGGCGTCGACGAGCGCAACGTCACGCCGTACGAGCAGGTCGTCGAGGACAACGTGATCCACGACCTGGTCGACCGGCTGGCCGCGCAGTGCGACTACACGCAGCGGCGCGCGGAGATCGCCGCGTTCAACGCCGCCAGCGCGGTGCTCAAGCGCGGCATCGCGCTGACGCCGGTGAAGTTCGGCATCTCGTTCAACGTCGCGCACTTCAACCAGGCCGGCGCGCTGGTGCACGTCTACAACGACGGGTCGGTGCTGGTGAACCACGGCGGCACCGAGATGGGCCAGGGGCTGAACACCAAGGTCGCGCAGGTCGTCGCGCACGAACTGGGCATCGGCTTCGAGCGCGTGCGCGTCACCGCGACCGACACGCACAAGGTCGCCAACACCTCGGCCACCGCGGCGTCGACCGGCAGCGACCTCAACGGCAAGGCGGCGCAGGACGCAGCACGGCAGATCCGCGACCGGCTCGCGGCCTTCGTCGCCGCGCGGCACGGCGTCGACGCGGCCGCGGTGCGCTTCGCCAACGACACGGTCGAGGCCGGCGGCGCGCGCCTGCCTTTCGAGGAGGTCGTGATGCAGGCCTACCTCGCGCGCGTGCAGCTGTGGAGCGACGGCTTCTACGCGACGCCCGGGCTGCACTGGGACCGCGAGCGGCTCAAGGGCCGGCCGTTCTTCTACTTCGCGTACGGCGCCGCGGTGAGCGAGGTCGTGGTCGACACGCTCACCGGCGAGTCGAAGCTGCTGCGCGCCGACGTGCTGCACGATGTCGGCCGCTCGCTGAACCCGGCCGTCGACATCGGCCAGGTCGAGGGCGCGTTCATCCAGGGCATGGGCTGGCTGACGATGGAAGAGCTCGTCTGGCACCCGAAGACGGGGCTGCTGACGACACACGCGCCGAGCACCTACAAGATCCCGACCGCCAACGACTGCCCGCCGGTGTTCAACGTGCAGCTGTACGAGAACACCAACGCGGCCGACAGCATCCACCGCAGCAGGGGGGGGGGGGCCCCGCCACTGCTGCTGCCGTTCTGGGTGCGGCGGGCGACCCGCGCGGGGGCCGGGGGGGGCGGCGGCCCCCGCGCCGCGCCGCCGCTGCGCGCGCCGGCCACGGCCGAAGCCGTGCTCGACGCCGTCGACGCGGTGCGCGCCGCGGCGCAATGAGTGCGGCGGCGCTGCGGGCCACCGCGCAGGCCTGGCTGGCCAGCGGCCGGCCGGCGATGGAGGTCGCGGTGCTCGAGCACCGCGGCTCGGTGCCGCGCGAGGCCGGCACGCGCATGCTGGTGGCCGCCGACGCGGTGGCCGGCACGATCGGCGGCGGCCACCTCGAACTGCAGGCGATCGAACGCGCGCGCCACCACCTGGCCGAAGCGGCCCGACGCGTCGACGACCGGGCGGTCGCGCTCGGGCCGTCGCTGGGCCAGTGCTGCGGCGGCGCGCTGACGCTGCGCACGCAGCCGCTGACGGCGGCGTCGCTGGCCGCGTGGCCCGAGGCGCGGCCGCGCTTCGTGCTGCAGCTGTACGGCGCCGGCCACGTCGGCCGTGCGATCGTGCGTCTGCTCGAAGGCATCGACTGCCGCGTGCAGTGGATCGACGAGCGCGACAGCGAATTCCCGTGCCGGCCGCTGCCGCCGCACGTCGAGCGGGTCTGCGTCGAGCCGGTCGAGGCCGAGGTCGGTGCGGCGCCGCCGGGCGCCTTGTTCCTGGTGCTCACGCACAGCCACGACCTGGACCTGCGCATCACCGAGGCGGTGCTCAGGCGCGGCGACTTCGCCTACTGCGGGCTGATCGGCTCGAAGACCAAACGCGCGCGTTTCGTGCACCGCTTCGAGCAGCGGGGCGTGCCGCCGGGGGCGGTGTCGCGGCTGACCTGCCCGATCGGCGTTCCCGGCATCGTCGGCAAGGAGCCCGAAGTGCTCGCGGTGGCCGTGGTCGCGCAGCTGCTGCAGGTCGCGTCCGCCGCGGCCTGACCGGCGCCCGCGGGACCGCGCCGACTAACATCGCCGCACGGCGCCGTCGTGGCGCCGCGAGCGATGAACCTGCGACAGCTCGAAACCTTCGTCCGCGTCGCCGAACTCGGCAGCTTCAGCCGCGCCGCGCGCGTGCTCGGCATCGCGCAGCCGGCGCTCAGCCGCCAGGTGCGCGCGCTCGAGACCGACCTGCGCGAGACGCTGCTGCTGCGCGACGGCCGCGGCGTGCGCCTGACCGAAGCCGGCAAGCGTTTGTTCGATCACGGCATCGGCATCCTGCAGCTGGTCGCCCGCGCGCGCGAGGACATCGACGCCAGCCGCGACGAGCCGACCGGGCGCATCGTCGTCGGCCTGCCGCCGAGCATCGCGCGCCAGCTGGCGCTGCCGCTGATCGACACCTTCCGGCGCGAGCTGCCGCATGCGCGGCTGGCCATCGTCGAGGGGCTGTCGACGCACATCGCCGAGTGGATCGCCACCGGTCGCGTCGACCTGGGGCTGCTGCACAACCCCGACGCACAGCCGGATCTGGAGACCACGCCGATCGTCGAGGAGCCGCTGGCGCTGATCTCGCCGCTGGGCGCGCGGCGGCGGCCGGCGCCGCTGCCGCTGCGCGAGCTGCCGGCGTACCCGCTGGTGGTGCCCGAGCGCGCGCACGCGATCCGCCGCCTGCTGGAGACGCAGGCGGCGCGCGCCGGCATCAAGCTCGACATCGCCTGGGAGGTCTCGGCGGTGCCGGCGATCATCGAACTGGTCGCCGCCGGCCACGGTCACGCGGTGCTGCCACCCAGCGCGGTCGTGCAGTCGGAGCACGGCGCACGGCTCGCGCTGCGTCCGATCGTCGAGCCGCGGCTGGCCACGCTGCTGTGCCTGGCGGTGTCGGCGACACGCCGGCCGACGCGGCTGGCGCAGCACCTGATGCAGCGCCTGCCGGCGCTGGTGCGCGAGTTCACCGGCCCGTCGGCGACGGCATCGCGGCCCATGCCGCATTGACATAGCAGGTATCGGCGCCCCGCCCTTGGCCGGGGGCGGGGCGCTGCGCACAATCGGCGCTCCCCTTGCGCTCACCCGCCCCGACCCCCCCATGAGCCTCCCGATCCGCGGCATCTCGTCGATGGCCACGCGCGCGCTGCTCGCCGAGCTGGCGGCGGCCTACCACGCCCACGCCGGCGTCGAGGTCGCGATCGAGTCGGTCGGCGGCGTCGACGCGGCGCGCCGCGTCGCCGCCGGCGAGCCGTTCGACGTCGTCGTGCTCGCCGCCGACGCGATCGACGGGCTCACCGCCGGCGGTCACGTGCTCGCCGGCAGCCGCCGCGGCGTGGTGCGCTCCGACGTCGCGGTGGCGGTGCGCGCCGGCGCGCCGCACCCGGACATCGGATCGGCCGACGCGCTGCAGCGCGCGCTGCTCGCCGCACGCACGATCGGCCACTCGACCGGGCCCAGCGGCACCGCGCTGCTGCAGCTGTTCGAGCGCTGGGGCGTCGCCGAAGCGCTGCGTGCGCGCGTCGTGCAGGCGCCGCCGGGCGTGCCGGTGGGCTCGCTGGTGGCGCGCGGCGAAGTCGAGATCGGCTTCCAGCAGCGCAGCGAGCTGATGCACCTGGAAGGCGTCGACGTGCTGGGCGGCATGCCACCGGGCACCGAGATCGTCACCGTGTTCGCCGGCGCCGTGGGTGCCGCGTCGGCGCAGCCGGGCGCCGCGCGGGCGCTGCTCGACTTCCTCGCATCGCCGGCCACCGCCGAGGCCAAGCGCCGCCACGGCATGGAACCCGCCTAGATGGACCAGCCCCGAAGCAGGCGCCGCCGGCGCACCGGCGAAGCCGGACGCGCGGCCGCCGCACAACCGGGTCGGCGGTCTGCGCGCGGCGCCGCGATCTCGCACCGACACAAGGAGACTCGATGATCATCGACTGCCACGGCCACTACACGACGGCACCGAAGGCGCTGGAGCACTGGCGCCACCGGCAGATCGCCGGCATCCAGGACCCGGCGCTGATGCCGAAGGCGAGCGAGCTGCGCATCTCCGACGACGAGCTGCGCGAGTCGATCGAGACGAACCAGCTGAAGCTGATGAAGCAGCGCGGCAGCGACCTGACGATCTTCAGCCCGCGCGCGAGCTTCATGGCGCACCACATCGGCGACTTCGAGGTCTCGTCGACCTGGGCCGCGATCTGCAACGAGCTGTGCTTCCGCGTCTCGACGCTGTTCCCCGACCACTTCATCGGCTGCGCGATGCTGCCGCAGTCGCCCGGCGTCGACCCGGCGACCTGCATCCCGGAGCTCGAGAAGTGCGTCAGGGACTACGGCTTCGTCGCGATCAACCTGAACCCCGACCCCTCGGGCGGGCACTGGACCAGCCCGCCGCTGACCGACCGCCACTGGTACCCGATCTACGAGAAGCTGGTCGAGTACGACATCCCGGCGATGGTGCACGTCAGCACCAGCTGCAACGCCTGCTTCCACACCACCGGCGCGCACTACATCAACGCCGACACGACGGCGGTGATGCAGCTGATCCAGGGCGAGCTGTTCAAGGACTTCCCGACGCTGCGCTTCGTGATTCCGCACGGCGGCGGCGCCGCACCGTACCACTGGGGCCGCTACCGCGGCCTCGCGCAGGAGCTGAAGAAGCCGCTGCTCAAGGACCACCTGCTGAACAACGTGTTCTTCGACACCTGCGTCTACCACCAGCCGGGCGTCGACCTGCTGACGAAGGTGATCCCGATCGACAACATCCTGTTCGCCAGCGAGATGATCGGCGCGGTGCGCGGCGTCGACCCCGAGACCGGGCACCACTTCGACGACACGAGGCGCTACATCGAGGCCGCCGCGATCGACCCCGAGGCGCGCCACAAGATCTACGAAGGCAACGCGCGGCGCGTCTACCCGCGGCTCGACGCCGCGCTGAAGGCCAGGGGCCTGTGACGCACCGGTGGCCACCAGGAGCACGACCATGTACCAGCTCGGCATCGTCAAGCGCAACATCAACCGCGCCGACCCCGCCGCCGTCGAGGCTCTGTCGGGCTTCGGCGTGGCCACCGTGCACGAAGCCATGGGCCGCGTCGGCCTGATGCAGCCGACCATGCGCCCGATCTACGGCGGCGCGCACCTGTGCGGCACGGCCGTCACGGTGCTGCTGCATCCGGGCGACAACTGGATGATGCACGTCGCCGCCGAGCAGATCCGCCCGGGCGACGTCGTCGTCGCCGCGGTCACCGCCGAGTGCACCGACGGTTTTTTCGGCGACCTGCTGGCCACGTCGTTCCGCGCACGCGGCGCCAAGGGCCTGGTCATCGACGCCGGCGTGCGCGACGTGAAGGACCTCACCACGATGCAGTTCCCGGTGTGGAGCAAGGCGATCAGCGCGAAGGGCACGATCAAGGCCACGCTCGGCTCGGTCAACGTGCCCGTCGTCTGTGCCGGCGCCCTGGTCAACCCGGGCGACGTCGTGCTCGCCGACGACGACGGCGTCGTCGTCGTGCCGGCGGCGATGGCGGCGCAGGCCGCCGAGGCCGCGGCGAGGCGCGAGGCCAACGAAGCCGAGAAGCGCGAGAAGCTGGCCTCGGGCGTGCTCGGGCTGGACATGTACGCCATGCGACCGGCGCTGGAGAAGGCCGGGCTCAAGTACGTCGACTGATGGACAACAACCCGAGACATTGGCGCGTCGGCCTCGTCGGCTACGGCGAGGTCGGGCGCATCGTTGCCGAAGACCTGCGCGCCCTCGGCGTCGACGTCGCGGCGTACGACGTCAAGCTCGACGACGCGCGCGGTGCGCCGCTGCGCACCCACGCGGGCGAACACGGCGTGGCGCTCGCGGCGTCGCACGCGGCGCTGGCCGCGCAGTGCGACCTCGTGATCTCGGCGGTCACCGCCAGCCAGGCGGTGGCCGTCGCGCGGGCGTGCGCTGCGGCGCTGCGCCCGGGCGTGTTCGTGCTCGACGTGAACTCGGCGTCGCCCGGGGCGAAGATCGAGGCCGCGCGTGCGGTCGACGCCGCGGGCGGCCGCTACGTCGAAGGCGCGGTGATGACCTCGGTGCCGCCTTACCGCACGAAGGTGCCGACGCTGCTCGGCGGGCCGAGCGCCGCGGCGCTGGCGCCGGCGCTCGTGGCGCTCGGCTTCGCGGGTGCGAAGGTCGGCAGCGAGCGACTCGGCGTCGCGTCGGCGACCAAGATGTGCCGCAGCGTGATGATCAAGGGCCTCGAGGCGATGGTCATCGAAAGTTTCACCGCGGCGCGCCACCACGGCGTCGAAGACGCGGTGATCACGTCGCTGCGGGAGACCTTTCCGGGCATCGACTGGGAGAAGCAGGCCGCCTACTTCTTCCAGCGCGTCGTCGAACACGGGCGCCGCCGCGCCGAGGAGATGCGCGAAGTCGCGCAGACGGTGCGCGAGGCCGGGCTCGAGCCGTGGTCGGCCGCCGGCACCGCCGAGCGCCAGGCCTGGGTCGCCGACGGCGCCGACGCCGGCTGGTTCGGCGCGCGCGGCACGCCGGGTTTCGCGCGCAGTGCCGACTGGCGCACGGAAGCCGACCGCATCCTCGCCCATCTCAAGCAACAGGATTGAAACGATGAGCAAGCCCACGACGGGCCCGTTCGAGAAGACCGCCGGCTGGCTCGACTGGTTCGACGGGCCCAGCCGGCCGCGCTTCGTGCTGCCGCCGGGCAGCGTCGACGCGCACTGCCACGTGTTCGGTCCCGGCGCCGAGTTCCCGTACGCGCCCGAGCGCAAGTACACACCCTGCGACGCGGGCAAGGCGCAGCTGTTCGCGCTGCGCGACCACCTGGGCTTCGCGCGCAACGTGATCGTGCAGGCCACCTGCCACGGCGCCGACAACCGCGCGCTGGTCGACGCCTGCCTGGCGTCGAACGGCAAGGCACGCGGCGTGGCCACGGTGCGCCGCAGCGTCAGCGACGACGAACTGCGTCTCCTGCACGCGGCCGGCGTGCGCGGCGTGCGCTTCAACTTCGTCAGGCGGCTCGTGGACTTCACGCCGAAGGACGAACTCATGGAGATCGCCACGCGCATCCAGCCCCTGGGCTGGCACGTGGTGATCTACTTCGAGGCGCCCGACCTGCCCGAGCTGTGGGACTTCTTCTCGGCGCTGCCCACCACGGTGGTGGTCGACCACATGGGCCGCCCCGACGTGACCCGCCCGGTCGACGGCCCCGAGTTCGCTCTGTTCCTGAGGTTCATGCGCGAGCACCCGAACGTCTGGAGCAAGGTCAGCTGCCCCGAGCGGCTGAGCGTCTCGGGCCCGCCGGCGCTGCGCGGCGAGCGCTCGGCCTACGTGGACGTCGTGCCGTTCGCCCGCCGCGTCGTCGAGACCTTCCCCGACCGCGTGCTGTGGGGCACCGACTGGCCGCACCCGAACCTGAAGGGCCACATGCCCGACGACGGGCTGCTGGTCGACTTCATCCCGCACATCGCGCCGACGCCGGCACTGCAGCGCAAGCTGCTCGTCGACAACCCGATGCGCCTGTACTGGCCGGAGGAACTGTGAGCCCCCAGGCTTGTCGCTTCGCACCTTCGCCACCCCCCGGGGGGGCTCGCGCCGCCCTGGGGCGGCCCGGCGGCGGCGCGTCACGGAGGATTCATGCCGCTCGATAAACCGTACCTCGACGTGCCCGGCACGACGATCTTCGACGCCGACCAGTCCCGCAAGGGCTACTGGCTGAACCAGTTCTGCATGAGCCTGATGCAGGCCGCCAACCGCGAGCGTTACCTGGCCGACCGCCGCGCCTACCTCGACGAGTGGCCGATGAGCGAGGCGCAGAAGCAGGCGGTGCTCGACGGCGACCTGAACCGCTGCATCGCGCTCGGCGGCAACATCTACTTCCTGGCCAAGATCGGCGCGACGCACGGCAAGAGCTTCCAGCAGATGGCCGGCAGCATGACCGGCATGACCGAGGCCGAGTACCGCGACATGATGATCGCCGGCGGCCGCTCGCCCGAGGGCAACCGCTTCGTCGGCGAGCAAGGCAGCGCGCAGCCGCAGCGCCAGCCGCAGGGTCACGGCTCGGGCCGGCTGTTCGACTGACGCGGCCTGCCGCACGAGACAAGGAGTCCCATGGCCCGCATCACCGCCTCCGTCTACACCTCGCACGTGCCGGCCATCGGCGCGGCGCTCGACCACGGCAAGACCGGCGAACCGTACTGGCAGAAGGTCTTCGCCGGCTACGACTTCTCGAAGCAGTGGATGCAGGCACACCGCCCCGACGTCGTGTTCCTCGTCTACAACGACCACGCCACCGCGTTCAGCCTCGAGATCATCCCCACCTTCGCGATCGGCACGGCGGCCGAGTTCCAGCCCGCCGACGAAGGCTACGGCGCGCGCCCGGTGCCGAAGGTGATCGGTCACCCGGAACTGGCGTCGCACATCGCACAGAGCGTGATCCAGGACGACTTCGACCTGACCATCGTCAACCGCATGGATGTCGACCACGGGCTGACGGTGCCGCTGAGCCTGATGTGCGGCGCGCTCGACCCGAAGACGCAGGCCTGGCCGTTCCGGGTGATCCCGTTCGCGGTCAACGTCGTGCAGTACCCGGTGCCGTCGGGGCGGCGCTGCTTCGCGCTCGGGCAGGCGATCCGCAAGGCCGTCGAGTCGTTCGACGAACCGCTGAACGTGCAGGTCTGGGGCACCGGCGGCATGAGCCACCAGCTGCAGGGCCCGCGCGCCGGGCTGATCAACGCCGAGTGGGACAACCGCTTCCTCGACCGGCTCATCGACGACCCGGCGGGGCTGGCGCAGGTGCCGCACATCGACTACGTGCGCGAGGCCGGCAGCGAGGGCATAGAGCTGGTGATGTGGCTCATCGCACGCGGCGCGATGGCCGATGTCGCCGGCGGCGCGGAACCGAAGGTCGCGCACCGCTTCTATCACGTGCCGGCGTCGAACACGGCCGTGGGACACCTCATCCTGGAGAACCCGACATGACCATCCAAGTCGCACTGGCCGGCGCCGGCGCGTTCGGCATCAAGCACCTCGACGGCATCCGCAACATTCCCGACGTCAAGGTCGTCTCGGTGGTCGGACGCGAGCTGGCCAAGACGCAGGAAGTCGCCGACAAGTACGGCATCGCGCATGTCGCGACCGACCTCGCCGACAGCCTGAAGATCAAGGCAGTCGACGCCGTCATCCTGTGCACGCCGACGCAGATGCACGCGTCGCAGGCGCTGGCCTGCCTGGACGCCGGCAAGCACGTGCAGGTCGAGATCCCGCTGTGCGACCGGCTCGCCGACGGCGAAGCCGTCGTGCGGCGCCAGCGCGACACCGGGCTGGTCGCGATGTGCGGGCACACGCGGCGCTTCAACCCCAGCCACCAGTGGGTGCGCCGCCGCATCGTCGCCGGCGCGTTCCACATCCAGCAGATGGACGTGCAGACCTACTTCTTCCGGCGCACGAACATGAACGCGCTCGGCCAGCCGCGCAGCTGGACCGACCACCTGCTGTGGCACCATGCCGCGCACACGGTCGACCTGTTTGCCTGGCAGGCGCAAAGCCCGATCGTGCAGGCCAACGCGCTGCAGGGGCCGATCCACCCGGTGCTGGGCATCGCGATGGATATGTCGATCCAGCTCAAGGCGGCCAGCGGCGCCATCTGTACGCTGTCGCTGTCGTTCAACAACGACGGCCCGCTGGGCACCTTCTTCCGCTACATCGGCGACACCGGCACCTACATCGCGCGTTATGACGACCTGTTCACCGGCAAGGACGAGAAGATCGACGTCTCGGGCGTCGACGTGTCGATGAACGGCATCGAGCTGCAGGACCGCGAGTTCTTCGCCGCGATCCGCGAGGGTCGCGAGCCCAACGCCAGCGTCGCCCAGGTGCTGCCGTGTTACCAGGTGCTGCACCGCCTCGAGCAGCAGCTGGCCGCCGGCTGAGCCCCGCGTTCCCCGCCGTACCCACCACCCACCCCCAGGAGACAGCACGATGAAGATCACCCGCAAGGCATTCCTCGGCACGCTCGGCGCCGCCGCGACGTTGGCGCTGGCCCCGTCGGCGTTCGCGCAGACGATCACGCTGCGGTTCCACCAGTTCCTGCCGCCGCAGGCGCCGATCCCGTCGAAGGCCATCGCGCCATGGGCCGAGAAGATCGAGAAGGACAGCGGCGGGCGCATCAAGGTGCAGCAGTTCCCCAGCATGCAGCTCGGCGGCCGCCCGCCCGAGCTGTTCGACCAGGCCAAGGACGGCGTCGTCGACATCATCTGGACCGTGCTCGGCTACACGCCCGGGCGTTTCCCGAAGTCCGAGGTGTTCGAGCTGCCGTTCATGACCGGGTCGGCCGAGGCGTCGTCGCGCGCGTTCCAGGCCTACGTCGAGAAGCACGCGATGGACGAGTTCAAGGACGTCAAGTTGATCGCGGTGCACACCCACGGCCCGGGCCTGTTCCACAGCAAGGACCCGATCAACAAGCTCGAGGACCTGAAGGGCATGAAGGTGCGCGGCGGCTCGCGCATCATCAACATCATGCTCGAGCAGCTCGGCGCCACCCCGGTGGGCCTGCCGGTGCCGCAGGTCGGCGAGGCGCTGTCCAAGGGCGTGATCTCGTCGACGACGATCCCGTGGGAGGTCGTGCCGGCGCTGAAGGTGCACCAGATCGTCAAGAACCACACCGGTTTCAGCGGCGACAAGGGCCTGTACACGCAGACCTTCGGCGTGGTGATGAACAAGGCCAAGTACGACGCGCTGCCTCCCGACCTGAAGAAGGTCATCGACGACAACAGCGGTGCGGCCACCGCGGCGCTGTTCGGCAGCGCGATGGACGAGGGCGACAAGGGCGGCGTCGCGCTGGCGCAGCAGGCGGGCAACAAGATCGTCATGCTCGATGCCGCCGAGACGGCGCGCTGGCAGCGGGCCGCCGCCGGCGTGCGCGACGCCTGGTTCAAGGAGGTCTCCGCCAAGGGCATCGACGGCCCGAAGCTGCTGGCCGACGCCGAGGCGCTGATCGCGCAGCACGCGAAGAAGTGACGCGGGCCCGACCCACCCTGACCGGGGCGGCCGCGAGGCCGCCCCTTTCGACATGAGCCGACTCATCTACGACCTGAGCCGGGTGCTGACCTGGTTCGGCGGCGCGGTGCTGACGCTGATCGCCCTGCTCAGCGTCACCAGCATCGCCGGCCGCGCGCTGAGCGGCTTCGGCCTCGGACCGGTGCCGGGCGACTTCGAACTCGTCGAGGCCGGCACCGCGCTGGCCGTGTTCTGCTTCCTGCCTTGGGCCCACCTGAAGCGCGGGCACGCGTCGGTGGACCTGCTGTGGCCGTACTTCCCGGCGCCGATGAAACGCGCGCTGGAGATCCTGTCCGACACGCTGATGCTGGTCTGCTGGCTGCTGCTGGTGTGGCGCATGGGCGTGAGCATGATGGACTACCGCGCCAACGCCGAGGTCACGTTCATCCTGCAGATGCCCGTGTGGTGGGGCTACGCGGCGTCGTTCCCGTTCGCCGTCGTCGGCTGCATCGTCTACCTGCTGCGCCTGGCCGAGGACGTCGGCCTCGCGACCGCGCCGATGGACCTGGGCGCGGGCGGGGGGCAGCACTGATGGAACCGATCGCGCTGGCCATCGGGTCGCTGCCGCTGCTGCTGGTGCTCATCCTGCTGCGCGTGCCGATCGGGCTGTCGATGCTCGTGCTGGGGCTGGGCGGCTCGTGGCTGGTGTACGGCAGCGCGGCGCCGCTGCTCAACCAGATGAAGACGCTGGCGTACAGCCAGTTCTCCAGCCACTCGCTGTCGATCGTGCCGCTGTTCCTGCTGATGGGGCAGTTCGCCGCGGTGGGCGGCATGTCACAGGCGCTGTTCAAGGCGGCCGAGGCGTTCATCGGCCACCACCGCGGCGGCGTGGGCATGGCCGCGATCGGCGCGTGCGCCGGCTTCGGCTCGATCTGCGGCTCGTCGATGGCCACCGCGGCGACGATGGCGCAGGTCTCGCTGCCCGAACTGCGCAAGGCCGGCTACGCGGGCGGCCTGTCGACCGGCCTGCTCGCCGCCGGCGGCACGCTGGGCATCCTGATCCCGCCGTCGATCGTGCTCGTCATCTACGCGATCCTCGCCGAGCAGAACATCGCCAAGCTGTTCGCCGCGGCGTTCGTGCCGGGCATCCTGGCGGCGCTCAGCTACATGCTCGTGATCAACCTGGTGGTCAGGCTGAAACCCGGGTCGGCCGGGCTGGTGGCGCCGATACCGTGGGCGCAGCGCTGGGCGGCGCTGGTCGCGATCTGGCCGGTGCTGCTGATCTTCGTCGCGGTGATCGGCGGCATCTACACCGGCGTGTTCACGCCCACCGAAGGCGCCGCGGTCGGCGCCGTGGGCACCGGCGTGCTGGCGTGGCGGCGCGGCGGGCTGTCGCGCGCCAACCTGCGCCAGTCGTTCGAGTCCACCGCCGCCGGCACCGCGATGGTGTTCATGATCGTGCTCGGCGCGGCGGCGTACAACACCTTCCTCGCGCTGTCGCAGATGCCGCAGGAACTGGCGTCGTGGGTCGGCGCGCAGGGCTTCGGCCCGTACCAGGTGCTGTGGGCGATCCTGATCTTCTACCTGATCGCCGGCTGCTTCATGGACTCGCTGTCGATGATCCTGCTGACGATCCCGATCTTCTTCCCGATGATCTCGGGGCTCGACTTCGGGCTCACGCCGGAGGAGACGGCGATCTGGTTCGGCATCCTCGTGCTGATCGTCGTCGAGGTCGGGCTGATCACGCCACCGGTGGGCATGAACCTGTTCGTGATCCAGTCGATGGCACCCGGCATCCCGATGAAGGACACGTACCGCGGCGTGATGCCGTTCGTGCTCAGCGACCTGATCCGCGTCGTCGTGCTGGTGGCGTTCCCGTCGATCACGCTGTTCGTGCTGCGGCTGTAGCCGCTGGCGACCGGCTCGAGCGCCGCCGCCCTTGATGCACGACAAGCCGCGCGCCACCGCCGGGCGGCACACTACAGGTGTGTACGCTTCGCCGCCGACGCCGGCGGCTCGATGGCCATGAACCCACGTCAGGTCAAGGACGACATCCCCGGCACGACGCTGTTCGACGGGCGCATGGCACGCAAGGGCTATGCGCTGAACAAGATGTGCTTCTCGTTCAACGACGCGGCGCATCGCGCCGCGTTCGTCGCCGACGAGGACGCGTACTGCGCCAGGTTCGCACTGAACGCCGAGCAGCGCGAGGCGATCCGCCAGCGCAACGTGCTCGCGCTGCTGGCCGCCGGCGGCAATGCCTACTACCTGGCCAAGTTCGCCGGCATCTTCGGCCTGGACATGCAGGACATCGGCGCGCAGCAGACCGGCATGAGCAAGGAAGCGTTCAAGGCCCGGCTGGTCGCCGCCGGCCGCGACTGAGACCCGGGGAGCCCGCGCCATGGCCGTCATCGTCGGCAGCGTCATGACCTCGCACGTGCCCGCGATCGGCGGCGCGATCGCCAAGGGCCTGCAGGACGAGCCGTACTGGAAGCCGTTCTTCGACGGCTTCGCCCCGGTGCGCCGCTGGCTGGCCGCGGTGCGCCCCGACGTCGCGGTGGTGTTCTACAACGACCACGGGCTCAACTTCTTTCTCGACAAGATGCCGACCTTCGCGATCGGCGCCGCACCCGAGTACCGCAACGCCGACGAGGGCTGGGGCCTCCCGCCGCTGCCACCGTTCGCCGGTGACGAGGACCTGTCCTGGCACCTCGTCGAGTCGCTGGTGGCCGACGACTTCGACATGGTCACCTGCCAGGAGATGCTCGTCGACCACGCGTTCACGCTGCCGATGGCGCTGCTGTGGCCCGACCAGCGCTGGCCGGTGCGTGTGGTGCCGGTGTGCATCAACACCGTGCTGTTCCCGCTGCCGTCGGCCGCGCGCTGCCACCGCCTCGGGCAGGCGGTGGGCCGCGCAGTGCAGGCCTGGGACGCCGACGCGCGCGTGCTGGTGCTGGGCACCGGCGGGCTGTCGCACCAGCTCGAAGGCACGCGCGCCGGCCACCTCAACAAGGCGTTCGACCTGCAGTTCATCGACAGCCTGACGCGCGACCCGCTGTGGGCCACGCGCTTTTCGATCAACGACCTCGTCAAGCAGGTCGGCACGCAGGGCATCGAGCTGCTGATGTGGCTCGCCGCGCGCGGCGCGCTGCCCGGCGCGGTGGCCGAACTGCACCGCAACTACCACATCCCGATCTCGAACACCGCGTCGGGACTGCTGCTGCTCGAGCACCGCGGCTGAGCCGCGGGCCTGGCGCCCGATCGCGGCCGCGCCGGGCGCCGCCGCGCGTTCAGGGTGCGACCGTCTCGCCCTGCGCGAGTTCGCCCAGCGCCTTCTGGTCGATCACGTTGACCGTGTAGCCGCTGACCTCGATCACCCCTTGCTGCATGAAGCTGCGCATCAACCGCGACAGCGTCTCCGGCGTGATCGCGAGCTGCGACGCGATGTCGCGCTTGCGCTCGTGCAGCTGCACGACGCCCTGCCCCGGTTTGCCGGGGCGCGGCGCGCAGCGCTGGTGCAGCCACGCGGCCAGCCGTGCCGGCGCGTCCTTGTGCATCAGCTCGTGCGTGTTCAGCGTCAGGTCGCGCACCTGCTGCGCCAGCGCCGCGGCGAGCAGCCGCGCCAGCGAGGTACGACGTTCGAACAGCGCGATCACGATGTCGATCGGCCACTCGGCGACGGTCACCGGGCTCAGCGCGCGCGCGTCGAGCGCATGGGTGGTGTCCAGCCACGCCGATGCGAGGTCGAGCCAGGCCGGCGCGTGCACCAGCCGCTCGGGACGGAACTGGCCGTCGGCGGTGGCGATGCCCAGCGCGACGTCGCCCTGCAGCAGCACGACGACGGTGTGGGCCATCTCGGTGCGCTGGAAGATCGCCTGCCCCTGCGCGACCAGCCGCGTGCGCGCCTCGCGCTCGAGCGCGTGGGCGTCGGCCGACGACACGCCCAGCGACGTCAGCGCCGGTGCGATGCGCCGCGCCGGCGGCACGCGCTCGCCGTGGGCGTAGGCGCCTCGGCGCGAGCCGGGCATCGCCGACATCGGGTCGGCCGTCGACAGCCTCGACGCCGCTCGCGTCGGCGCCGTCGCAGACAACAGAGTGCCGGAATCGGTGGTCATCGTTCTACCTTCGGCTCCATCCGTCGGTGTCCGCCCTGCGGACGGGCCGGCCGGCTCGTGGCAGGGTGGGCGTGGCTCGAGTTGATGTGGCGCAGCGCCCGCCGCGCCCCGTGCACGCATGGTGGCGTGGCACTGCCAACGGGGGATTGCGCCAGATCAACGGGCCGGCGCGGATGCATCCCGGCAGTGCGCAGGGGTGCTCGCGGCGGCCACAATCGGCGCATGAACGAGCACCGCGCCCACTCCGCCGAGCTGCCCGGCGTACACAGCCCGGCCGCCGGGTTCGACCAGCCGTTCGCGGTGCTCGACGCGTGCCACGACCGCGTGCGGCGCAGCCTCGACCTGCTGCAACGGCTGACCGTGCATGTCGCCGAACACGGCGGCGACGCCGCCGCGCGTGGCGCCGCACACGACGTCTGGCGCTACTTCTCGCTCGCCGCGCCGGCGCACCACGAGGACGAGGAGCGCCACGTGCTGCCGCTGCTCGAGGCCAGCGGCGACGCGGCGCTGCAGGCGCTGGCGCGGCGCATCCTCGACGACCACGCGCGCATCCGCGCGACCTGGGCGGCGCTCGCGCCGCGGCTGCAGGCGCTGCACGCCGGCGAGTCGGTCGACGCGGGCGCGCTGCGCGACGCCGCCGACGCCTTCGTGCGCGCGCACGAAGGCCACCTGGAGCGCGAAGACGGCCAGGCCTTTCCCGCCGCGCAGCGCCTGGCCGAACGCCGCGCCGGCGCGCTGCAGGCGATGGGGCGCGAGATGGCCGAGCGCCGTGGCGTCGCCATGCACGCGGCGCGCTGAGCGCCTCGCCGAAGGCGGGGCGCGACGCGGCCGCGGTATAACTGGCGCCCTTTGCGTTGTCCGCGCGCCGCCGCGCGCCTGCCGTCCATGCACACGACCCTGCATCCGCTGCTCGCCACCGGCGCCGACGCGGCGCCCGCCCTGTCGGCCCCGGGCCGCGCGGCGCTGGACTTCGCCGGCCTGCGCGCGCTGATCGCCGCCACCACCGCGCGACTGAACGCGCTCGGACTCGGCCGCAACGACCGCGTGGCCATCGTGCTGGCCAACGGCCCCGAGATGGCCAGCTGCTTCGTCGCCTGCGCCAGCGCGGTGACCAGCGCGCCGCTGAATCCCGCCTACCGCGCCGACGAGTTCGACTTCTACCTGTCGGACCTCGGCGCCAAGGCGCTGATCGTCGAGCGCGGCAGCCTGTCGCCGGCGATCGAGGTCGCCGTCAAGCACGGCGTGCGCGTGCTCGACCTGGTGGTGCCCGACGGCGCGCCGGCGGGCGCCTTCACGCTCGAGTCGCGCGAACCGCACGCCGGGGCGCCGGCCGCGCACCCCGGTGCGGCGCAGCCCGACGACGTGTCGATGCTGCTGCACACCTCGGGCACGACGTCGCGACCGAAGATCGTGCCGCTGTCGCAGCGCAACCTGGCCGCGTCGGCGCAGCACATCGCGCGCACGCTGCAGTTCACGCCGCGCGACTGCGGGCTGAACATCATGCCGCTGTTCCACATCCACGGGCTGATCGCCGGCGTGCTCGCGCCGCTGGCCGCCGGCTCGCAGGTGTTCTGCACGCCGGGCTTCAACGCGCTGAAGTTCTTCGCCTGGATGGACGAGGCCAGGCCCACCTGGTACACGGCGGTGCCGACCATGCACCAGACGATCCTCGCGCGCGCCGACAAGAACCGCGAGGTCATCGCGCGCCACCCGCTGCGCTTCCTCCGCAGCAGCTCGAGCTCGATCCCGCCGCAGGTCATCGCCGAGCTCGAGCAGGCCTTCGGCGCGCCGCTGATCGAGGCCTACGGCATGACCGAGGCGACGCACCAGATGGCGAGCAACCCGCTGCCGCCGGCGGTGCGCAAGCCGGGCACCGTCGGCGTGGCCGCCGGCCCGCAGATCGCGATCATGGGCGAGGACGGCGCGTTGCTGCCCTGCGGCGCCACCGGCGAGATCGTGATCCGCGGCGCCAACGTGACCGCCGGCTACGAGAACAACCCGAAGGCCAACGCCGAGGCGTTCCGCGACGGCTGGTTCCGCACCGGCGACCAGGGCGTGCTCGACGCTGACGGCTACCTGAGCATCACCGGGCGGCTGAAGGAGATCATCAACCGCGGCGGCGAGAAGGTCAGCCCGCGCGAGGTCGACGAGATCCTGATGGACCACCCGGCGGTGGCGCAGGTCGTGTGCTTCGGCATGCCGCACGCCAAGCTCGGCGAGGAGGTGGCGGCCGTCGTCGTGCTGCGCGAGGGCCACGCCGCGACCGAGCGCGACCTGCAGCAATTTGTCGCGGCGCGCGCGGCCGACTTCAAGGTGCCGAAGAAGATCCTCTTCATGGCCGAGATCCCGAAGGGTGCCACCGGCAAGCTGCAGCGCATCGGGCTGGCGGCCAAGCTCGGGCTCACCGGGTAAACCCGCAGCGTCGCACCTCCGGCACTAAGCCATCGCTTATGCGCAGCCGGCAGCAACTCTAAGTTGCCGCTGTGCAGCGGCGTCTCTACATTGGCCGGCTGTCGCAAGCCACCTGGAAGACGCCATGATCCGTACGCTGTTCACCGCCGCGGCCGCGATGTTCGCCGCCGCGCATGCCCTGGCCTGGGAGCCGACGAAGCCGGTCGAGTTCGTCGTGCCCGCAGGCACCGGCGGAGGCGCCGACCAGATGGCGCGCTTCGTCCAGGGCGTGGTCGCCAAGCACGGACTGATGAAGCAGCCGATCGTCGTCGTCAACAAGGGTGGCGGTGCCGGCGCCGAGGGTTTCCTCAACGTCAAGGAAGACAAGGGCAACGCGCACAAGATCGTCATCACGCTGTCGAACCTGTTCACCACGCCGCTGGGCACCGCGGTGCCGTTCAACTGGCGCGACCTGACGCCGGTGTCGATGCTGGCGCTGGACAACTTCGTGCTCTGGGTCCACGCCGAGTCGCCGTACCAGACGCCCAAGCAGTTCTTCGACGCGCTGAAGTCCGGCCCCGACCGCAGCCTGAAGATGGCCGGCACCGGCAGCAAGCAGGAGGACCAGATCATCACCGTCGCGCTCGAGCGGGCCGCAGGCAAGAAGATGAGCTACATCCCCTACCCCGGCGGCGGCCAGGTGGCCACGCAGCTGGTGGGCAGGCACGTCGACGCGACGGTCAACAACCCGATCGAGGCCGAGAGCCACTGGCGCGCCGGCAAGCTGCGCGCGCTGTGCGTGTTCGACGCCAAGCCGCTGCCGTACAAGGACAAGGTCACCGACCAGCAGTCGTGGGGCGACCTGCCCACCTGCTCGTCGGCCGGCATCCCGGTCGAGTACACGATGCTGCGCGGCATCTTCATGCCGCCGGGCGCCACGCCCGAGCAGGTGAAGTTCTACGTCGACCTGCTCGACAAGGTGCGCGCCACCCCCGAGTGGAAGGACTTCATGGCCAAGGGTGCGTTCAACCCGACCACGATGACCGGCCAGGCCTACTTCGACTGGCTCGGCCGCACCGAGCAGCAGCACCGCGTGCTGATGAAGGAGGCCGGCTTCATCGCCGGCTGAGCGTCGCCGCGAAGGCTGGCCGACATGGCTGAACCCGGGCAGGAAGCCGCCGACGGCGGCAGTGTCGGCGTGCGCTGGCCCGAGCTGCTCGTCGCGCTCGGCTTCATGGCCGTCGCGGCGGTGGTGATGTTCGACAGCCGGCGCGTCGGCGCCGGCTGGGCCGACGACGGCCCGCAGTCGGGCTACTTCCCCTTCTACATCGGGCTGGCGATGTTCGCCGCGGGTGCGTGGACGGCGTGGGTGCAGCTCGCGCGCTGGCGGCGCTTCGAGCTGTTCGCCGAGCGCGCCCAGCTGCGCAGCGTGCTGACCGTGCTGTGGCCGATGGCGGTGTACGTGGGGCTGGTCCCGGCGGTGGGCATCTACCTCGCGTCGATGGCGCTGATCGCGTTCTTCATGCTGCGCCACGGTCGCCACCGGCTGGCGCTGACCGCCGCCGTCGCCGCCGGCGTGCCGCTGGCCTTCTTCGTGGTGTTCGAACGCTGGTTCCTCGTTCCGCTGCCCAAGGGCCCGATCGAGGCGCTGCTCGGTTTCTGAGGCGGCCGTGGACGAGCTCAACAACCTGTTCCACGGCTTCGCCGTGGCCGCGACGCTGCCGAACCTGGGCTTCATGCTGATCGGCATCGTGCTCGGCGTGCTGATCGGCGTGCTGCCCGGCCTGGGCGGCGCCAACGGCGTGGCGATCCTGCTGCCGCTGACGTTCAGCATGAACCCGACGTCGGCGATCATCATGCTCAGCTGCATCTACTGGGGTGCGCTGTTCGGCGGGGCGATCACGTCGATCCTGTTCAACATTCCTGGCGAGCCGTGGAGCGTGGCCACCACGTTCGACGGCTACCCGATGGCACAGCAGGGGCGCGCGGCGCAGGCGCTGACGGCGGCGTTCACGTCGAGCTTCGTCGGCGCGATCTTCGCGGTGCTGCTGATCACGTTCCTCGCGCCGCTGGTGGCCAGGTTCGCGCTGAAGTTCGGCCCCGCCGAGTTCTTCGCGGTGCAGTTGCTGACCTTCTGCAGCTTCGTCGGCCTGAGCAAGGAGCCGCCGGCGAAGACGATCGCGGCGATGATGCTCGGCTTCGCGCTCGCCGCGGTCGGCATGGACGCGGTCACCGGCAACCTGCGCATGACCTTCGGCTTCACCGAGCTGCTCAAGGGCTTCGACTTCCTGATCGCCGTCATCGGCCTGTTCGGCATCGGCGAGATCCTGCTGACGATGGAGGAAGGCCTGTCGTTCAAGGGCAGGAGCGCGAAGATCCGGCTGCAGGTCGTGTGGCAGACCTGGCGCGAGCTGTTGCGCCACTGGAAGCTGTTCCTGCGCAGCGTGCTGGTCGGCTGCTGGATGGGCGTCACGCCGGGCGGCGCGACGCCGGCGTCGTTCATGAGCTACGGCATCGCGCGGCGCATGTCGAAACACCCCGACGAATTCGGCAAGGGCCGCATCGAGGGCGTCGTCGCGCCCGAGACCGCGGCGCACGCGGCCGGCACGTCGGCGCTGCTGCCGATGCTCACGCTGGGCATCCCCGGCTCGCCGACGGCGGCGGTGCTGCTCGGCGGCCTGCTGATCTGGGGGCTGCAGCCCGGGCCGATGCTGTTCGTCGAGCAGAAGGAGTTCGTCTGGGGGCTGATCGCCAGCATGTACATCGGCAACGTCGTCGGCCTGATCGTGGTGCTGACGACGGTGCCGTGGTGGGCGGCGATCCTGCGCATCCCGTTCTCGATCATCGGGCCGGTGATCATCGTGATCTGCGCGATCGGCGCCTACACGGTCAACAATTCGATGTTCGACGTCTACGTGATGCTGGTGTTCGGCGTGCTCGGCTACCTGTTCAAGAAACTGAAGTACCCGCTGGCGCCGCTGGTGCTGGCGCTCGTGCTCGGCGACATGGCCGAGTCGAGCTTCCGCCAGGCGATGCTGCTCAGCCAGGGTTCGCTCGCGATCTTCTGGAGCAACCCGCTGGTGGCGAGCATCGCGGGGCTGGCGGTGCTGATGCTGGTGTGGCCGCTGTTCGGCGCCGCCAAGGCGGCGCTGCGCCGGCGCGAGACGCTGGCCGACGGCCGGGTGACGCCTTGAAGATCGCCGTCGTCGGCGCCGGCGCGATCGGCGGCTACCTCGGCGCGAAGCTCGCGCTCGCGGGCGAGGACGTCACGTTCATCGCCCGGCGGCGCAACCTGGAGGCGATCAACGCCCGCGGCTTGCGGCTGATCCTCGAGGACGGCAGCGAGGCGCACGCGCGCGGCGTGCGCGCCGTCGAGCGCTACGCCGACGCCGGGGCGCAGGACGCGGTGCTGCTGACCGTCAAGGCGCACCAGGTGCGCGACCTGCTGCCCGATCTCACCGCGCTGTTCGGCCCGCGCACGATGGTCGTGACGATGGTCAACGGCGTGCCGTGGTGGTACTTCCACAAGCTCGCCGGCCCGCACGAGGGGCGCGGACTCGACAGCGTCGACCCCGGCGGCGTGATCGCCGCGCACATCGAGCCCGAGCGCGTGATCGGCAGCGTCGTCTACCCGGCCGCCGAACTGGTCGAGCCCGGCGTCGTCAGGGTCGTCGAGGGCAACCGCTTCACGCTCGGCGAACCCGACGGCAGCCGCAGCGAGCGCATCGAGGCGCTGTCGCGCGCGATGATCGGCGCCGGCTTCAAGGCGCCGGTGAGCAAGGACATCCGCGGCGAGATCTGGGTCAAGCTGTGGGGCAACCTGAGCTTCAACCCGATCTCGGCGCTGACGCACGCCACGCTCGAGCAGATCTGCCGCTTCCCGCCAACGCGTGCGCTGGCCGCGGCGATGATGACCGAGGCGCAGGCGGTGGCCGAGGCGCTGGGCGTGCGCTTCAAGATCAGGCTCGAGCAGCGCATCGCCGGTGCCGAGGCGGTGGGCGCGCACAAGACCTCGATGCTGCAGGACGTCGAGGCCGGCCGTGCGCTCGAACTGCAGGCGCTGGTGGGCGCCGTCGTCGAGCTCGGCCGCGTCACCGGCGTGCCGACGCCGACCATCGAGGCGATCCACGCCGCGGTGCAGCTGCTCGAGCGCACGCTGCGCGACCAGCACGGCCGGCTGCAGGTGCAGCCCGCAGCCTGAGATCCCCGCGGCGCCTCCGGCGCCTGCCACCCCGGGTGCGGCGCGCGCCGGCCGGCGCGCTGGTTAGCATCACGTCCGTCGAACCCCACAGCCTGGAGCCCCGGCGATGCCCGTGATCACGAACATCGAAGACCTGCGCGTGCTGGCGAAGCGGCGCGTGCCGCGCATGTTCTACGACTACGCCGACTCGGGATCGTGGACCGAGAGCACCTACCGCGCCAACGAGGCCGACTTCGGCAGGATCAAGCTGCGCCAGCGCGTCGCGGTGAACATGGAAAACCGCACGACGGCGACGACGATGGTCGGCGTGCCGGTGAAGATGCCGGTGGCGATCGCGCCCACCGGACTGACCGGCATGCAGCACGCCGACGGCGAGATCCTCGCGGCGAAGGCGGCCGAGAGGTTCGGCATCCGCTTCACGCTCAGCACGATGAGCATCTGCTCGATCGAGGACGTGGCCGCGGCGACGACGCAGCCGTTCTGGTTCCAGCTGTACGTGATGCGCGACCGCGACTTCATCGAGCGGCTGATCGACCGCGCCAAGGCCGCCGGCTGCGACGCACTGATGCTGACGCTGGACCTGCAGATCCTCGGCCAGCGCCACAAGGACCTGAAGAACGGCCTGTCGGCGCCGCCCAAGCTGACGCTGGCGAACGTCGCCAACATGATGACCAAGCCGCGCTGGTGCCTGGGCATGCTCGGCACGCCGCGGCGTCAGTTCGGCAACATCGTCGGGCACGTCAAGGGCGTCGGCGACATGGGCAGCCTGTCGGAGTGGACCGCCAAGCAGTTCGACCCGCAGCTCAACTGGGGCGACGTCGAGTGGATCAAGAAGCGCTGGGGCGGCAAGCTGATCCTCAAGGGCATCCAGGACGTCGAGGACGCGAAGCTCGCCGCCGACTCGGGCGCCGACGCGCTGATCGTCAGCAACCACGGCGGGCGCCAGCTCGACGGCGCGCAGAGCAGCATCGAGGCGCTGCCGGCGGTCGTCGACGCGGTCGGATCGCGGATCGAGGTGCACATGGACGGTGGCATCCGCAGCGGCCAGGACGTGCTCAAGGCCTGGGCGCTGGGCGCGCGCGGCACCTACATCGGTCGCGCCTTCCTTTACGCGCTGGGCGCGATGGGCGAGGCCGGCGTGACCAGGTGCCTCGAGATCATCCACAACGAACTCGACCTGACGATGGCCTTCTGCGGCCACACCGACATCCGGTGCGTCGACCGCTCGATCCTGCTGCCCGGCACCTACCCGGCCTGAGCCGGCGGTGCAGCCCGGGCCGTCGTGCGGCGCCCCGCCCGCGCCCCGCCGGCGCCCGGACAAGCACCGATTCGCGGATTGATGCGCCTCAAGAGCGCGGAAGTCGCCTGATGCCTAGTTGGCAGCGGCGGTTCGTGGGGACCGCTGCAGCAAACAGGAGTACCCGGTGAGAGTTCGCAACACGGTGATGGGATGGGGCGCCACGGCATTGATCGTGCTGAGCGCGCCGGCGTTGGCGCAACAGCGCGTCGACCTGGGCAAGCGCGAGTACGACAACAACTGCGCGGTCTGCCATGGCAAGGACGGCAAGGGTGCCGGCGCATACGCCGACATGCTCAAGCGCAGCCCGCCCGACCTGACGACGATGGCCAAGCGCAACGGCGGCGTGTTCCCGCTGGCGCGCGCCTACGAGGTGATCGAAGGCGCCGGTGCCGGCCACGGCACGCGCGACATGCCGATCTGGGGGCAGGAGTACAACGTCAAGGCCGCCGAGTACTACATGGACGTGCCATACGACGCCGAGGCCTACAGGCGCGCGCGCATCCTGGCGCTCGCCGAGTACCTGAACCGCCTGCAGGCGAAGTGATGGATGGCGGGCCGCGCCGTCACGCGGCGGCGAAGGCCCGCTCGAGTTCGGCCGCCCAGCGCCGCTTGTCGGCGTCGGGCGCGAAGCTGGCCTCGAACGAGTTCGTCGCCAGCTGCCACGCCTGGCGCGCGCCGAGTTGCGGCAACGCGGCGAAGGCCTGCACGAAGTTGTCGTTGACGTAACCGCCGAAGTACGCCGGGTCGTCGCTGTTGACCGTGGCGCACAACCCGGCGTCGAGCAGCGCCGGCAGGTTGTGCTGCCCGAGGCTCGGGAACACGCGCAGCCGCACGTTCGACAGCGGGCACACCGTCAGCGGCACGCGCTCGCGCGCGAGCCGTTGCACCAGCGCCGGGTCGTCGACGCAGCGCACGCCGTGGTCGATGCGCTCGACCCGCAGCACGTCCAGCGCGTCGCGGATGTACTCGGCCGGGCCCTCCTCGCCGGCGTGCGCGACGCGGTGCAACCCCAGTTCGCCGCAGCGCGCGAACACGCGCGCGAACTTGCCCGGCGGGTGGCCGAGCTCGCTGCTGTCGAGCCCGACGCCGACGAAGTGTTCGCGGTACGGCAGCGCCTGCTCGAGCGTCGCGAACGCCGCGTCCTCGCTGAGGTGGCGCAGGAAGCACAGGATCAGCTTCGCGGTGATGCCGAACTCCTGGTGCGCGCGCCGGCACGCGTGGTGCAGGCCGACGATCACCGCCTCGATCGGCACGCCGCGCGCGGTGTGCGTCTGCGGGTCGAAGAACAACTCGGCGTGCACGACGTTGTCGGCTGCGGCACGCTCGAAGTAGGCCCAGGCCATGTCGAAGAAGTCCTGCTCGTGCAGCAGCACGCCGGCGCCGGCGTAGTACACGTCGAGGAAGCTCTGCAGGTCGGCGAACGCGTAGGCGGCGCGCAGCGCGTCGACGCTGGCCCAGGCCAGCGGCACGCGGTGGCGCTCGGCCAGGCGGAAGATCAGCTCGGGCTCGAGCGTGCCCTCGACGTGCACGTGCAGTTCGGCCTTGGGCATGCGGCGCAGCAGTGCCGGCAGGCGGTCGCGGGGGATCGCGTCGAAGTCGATCGCGGCGGTCATCGTCAGCACACTCCGAAGGTGATGCGCTGGCCCTGCAGCCAGCGGCGGTAGGCGGCGCTCAGCCGGTCGGCGGCGCAGTGCAGTTCGCCGCCCGACACCGGCAGCCGGCGCGGGCGCTGCGACTCGAGCACCGGGCGGTCCTGGCGGAAGATCGTGTCCTGGAACGCGAGCAGGTCGCCATCGGGCAGCGCGTCGTCGCTGGTGAAGATCGTGAACCAGACGCGGCAGGCCTCGGGCTCGGTCGGGCAGGTCCACAGCGCGTAGGCTTCCTGCGGCGCATCGCCCACGCCCTTCTTCGTCAGCAGCGCGGTGTACGGCGACAGCAGCTGGTAGCGGTAGTCGACCCAGGCGCCGCCGGCGGCGGCCGCGCTGCCCTGCGGCTGCCAGGCGCGGTAGTCCGGCACGCCGGGGCGGCCGTGCGCGTCGGCGATCACCTCGTAACCCGGGACCTGCAGGTGGTCCCGCGCGCCCAGCCAGCCCTCGTGCACGAGGCCGAAGTGCGCGGTGTCGAGAAAGTTCTCGACCACGCGCGGCGCGCTGGTGGCCACGTCGTACGGCCCGCACAACAGGCGCCGCGACGGCAGGTCGCTCAGCAGCGGCGGAGCGTGCGGCGCCTCGGCCGGCGCGCCGGCGGCGGCGACCCACCACAGCCCGTGCGCCTCGCGCAGCGCCCAGGCGACGGCACGGTGGCCGGTCGGTGGCACGAAGTCGGGCAGCGCCGGCACGTGGCGGCAGCGCCCGTCGGCACCGAAGCGCCAGCCATGGTACGGGCACTCGAGCTGCCCGTCGTGCACGCGGCCCAGCGACAGCCGCGCGCCGCGGTGCGGGCAGCGGTCGGTGAAGGCGCGCGCCTCGGCGCCGTCGTGCCACAGCGCCAGGGGCTGGCCGAGCAGCGTCACACCGAGCGGGCGGTCGGTGGCCAGTTCGCCGACCGCGGCCACCGGCAACCACCAGTGCGCCTCGGGAGCGATGGCGTCGTTCGCTTGCATGGCGCAAGCCTACACGCTTCGCGGCGGCGTCCTCCCCTGGCGCCGCCCATTGCCGCCGCAGGCGGTGCCCGCTCCTGCACTTGGTGGCCCGCGACGGCCGGCGCGGCAAAGCGGCGTGCGCCCGGGCGACGGCGCTTTGCGACACCGACGCGCACTGCAAAGGCGAGCCCGTGCACGCCTTCGCGGACCCATCACGATGGCCCTCGCGGCTGCCCGCAAGGTTGAACCGCAACCGCACCAGTCCTGCGAGACTTTCACCAACGAGCCGAGCACGGCCGACCGCTCCTGCGACGATCATCCAACCAGGGACCAGGGAACGCCGCTGCTTCAGAGCACCAGCAGCGCGCGGAAGTCGTTGACGTTGGTGTAGGTCGGCCCGGGGCTGACCAGGTCGTCCAGCGGCGCGAAGAAGCCGTAGGCGTCGTTGCGGTCCAGGTGCTCGCGCGCCTTCAGCCCCAGCGCCGCGGCGCGCGCCAGCGTGTCGGGGCCGACGAGCGCGCCGGCGTTGTCCTCGACGCCGTCGATGCCGTCGGTGTCGGCGGCCAGCACGTGCACGCCGGCCTCGCCCTGCAGCGCGATCGCGCAGCCGAGCAGGAACTCGCTGGCGCGCCCGCCGCGACCGGGCGTCCCGCGCACCGTCACCGTGGTCTCGCCGCCGCTGAGGATCACGCACGGCTTGGCGAACGGCTGGCCGCGGCGCGCCACCGCGCGCGCCAGCGCCGCGTGCACCTTGCCCACCTCCCGGCTCTCGCCCTCGATCTCGTCGCTGAGCACGTGCGCGGCGATGCCGTGCTCGCGCGCCAGCGCCGCGGCGGCTTCCAGGCTCTGCTGCGGCGTGGCGATCAGGTGCACCGCGTGGCCGGCGAAGCACGCATCGCCCGGCTTGGGCGTCTCGAAGGCGCCGCTGTCCAGCCCCTGCCGCGCCGCGGCCGGCAGCCCGATGCCGTAACGCGCCAGGATCGCCAGCGCGTCGGCGCAGGTCGTCGCATCGGGCACCGTGGGCCCGCTGGCGATGACCGCCGGGTCGTCGCCGGGCACGTCGCTGATGGCCAGCGTGACCACGCGCGCCGGCGCGCACATCGCGGCCAGCCGCCCGCCCTTGATCGCCGAGAGGTGCTTGCGCACGCAGTTCATCTCGTCGATCGCCGCACCCGAGTGCAGCAGCGCGCGGTTGACGGCCTGCTTGTCCTCCAGCGTCAGGCCCGGAGCGGGCAGGCTCAGCAGCGCCGAGCCACCGCCCGAGATCAGGCACAGCACGAGGTCGTCGGCGGTCAGGCCGCGCGCGCGCGCGGCGATGCGCTGCGCCGCGCGCCGCCCGGCCTCGTCGGGCACCGGGTGCGCGGCCTCGACGACCTCGATGCGTCCCGGCCCGGCCCGGTACGCCGGCGGCACGTGGCCGTAGCGCGTGACCACCAGCCCCGACAGCGGCGCGTCGCCGGGCCACAGCGCGTCGACGGCGGCGGCCATCGCGCCGCCGGCCTTGCCGGCGCCGAGCACCAGCGTGCGCCCCTTCGGCGGCCGCGGCAGGTGCGCGGCCGTCACGAACCGGGGCAGCGCGCGGCGCACCGCCGCGTCGTACAGCGCGCGCAGGAAACCCCGCGGGTCGGCGCGCGGGTCCATCGGGCTCAGCCCTGCGCCACGTCGTGATTGGCGAGGATCTCGAGCGCGCGCACCAACGCCGAATGGTCGAGCCCGTCCATGCCGTGCGCCGCGCAGGCCTGCATCAGCTGCGCCGCGTTGGCCGTGTTCGGCAGCGCCACGCCCAGCGCCTTGGCGCCCTGCAGTGCCAGGTTCAGGTCCTTCTGGTGCAACCCGATGCGAAACCCCGGCGCGAACGTGCGCTTGATCATGCGCTCGCCGTGCACCTCCAGGATGCGGCTGCTGGCGAACCCGCCCATCAGCGCGGTGCGCACCTTGGCCGGGTCGGCACCGGCCTTGCTCGCGAACACCAGCGCCTCGGCCACCGCAGCGATGTTCAGCGCCACGATGATCTGGTTGGCCACCTTGGTGGTCTGCCCGTCGCCGTTGCCGCCCACCAGCGTGATGTTCCTGCCCATGCGCTCGAACAGCGGGCGCACGCGCTCGAACGCACCCGGCGGCCCACCGACCATGATCGTCAGGCTCGCCGCCTTGGCGCCGACCTCGCCGCCGCTGACCGGCGCGTCCAGGTAGTCGCAGCCCAGCGCGTTGATCCTCTGCGCGAAGGCCTTGGTCGCGATCGGGCTGATCGAGCTCATGTCGACCACCACCTTGCCCGCCGTCAGCCCTTCGGCCACGCCGGCCTCGCCGAACAGCACCGCCTCGACGTCGGGCGTGTCGGGCACCATCGTGAAGACGATGTCGGCTCGGCTCGCCACCTCCCCGGCGCTGGCGCAGCGCGTCGCGCCTGCCTCGGCGATCTCGGCGGGCACCTTGCTGCGGGTGTGCACGAACATCCGGTGGCCTGCGGCGATCAGGTGGCCGCACATCGGCGCGCCCATGATGCCCAGGCCGATGAAGCCGAGGTTCAGCGGGGTTGTGGTCATGTCGTCTCCTGCGTGTCGGGGAATTCAGCGCGCGAAGGCCTGGCGCCAGCCCAGCCCGGCTTCGGTCGTCGTCGCCGGCCTGTACTCGCAGCCGACGTGGCCGCGGTAGCCGATGCGGTCGAGGTGCGCGAACAGGAAGGCCCAGTTCAGCTCGCCGGTGCCGGGCTCGTGGCGGCCCGGATTGTCGGCCAGCTGGATGTGCGCGATGCGCGCCAGGTGCTTCTCGATCGTCGCGGCGATCTCGCCCTCGGTGCGCTGCGCGTGGTAGATGTCGTACTGCACGAAGGCGTTGGCGGCGCCGACGTCGTCGAGCACCGCCAGCGCCTGCGCGGTGCGGTTCAGCCAGAAGCCGGGGATGTCGTGGGTGTTGATCGGCTCGATCAGCAGCTTCAGCCCGGCGCGGCCCAGCTCGGCTGCGGCGAACCTCAGGTTGTCGACGAAGGTCGCGCGCAGCACCGCGTCGTCGACGCCCGCGGGCGCCTTGCCGGCCAGGCAGTTGAGCTGCGGCGCACCCAGCGCGGTGGCGTACTCGACGGCCCGGGCCACGCCGGCGCGGAACTCGTCGACGCGGTCGGGGTGGCAGGCGATGCCGCGGTCGCCGGCGTCCCAGTCGCCCGCGCCCAGGTTGTGCAGCACCAGCTTCAGCCCGTGGGCGTCCAGCCGCGCCCGGATCTCGGCGGGGTCGAACGCATACGGGAACAGGAACTCGACGGCATCGAAGCCGGCGCGCGCGGCGCACTCGAAACGCTCGAGGAACGGCACCTCGTTGAACAGCATCGTCAGGTTGGCGGCGAAACGCGGCATGGTCGGGCCTCCTTCGGGTTCAGTCGAGCAGCGCGACGGCGGTCGGCACGTCGGCCCGGCTCGCGGCGAGCCCCCCGAATTCGACCACGTTGTCGATCTCGGTGCCCATCGCGATATCGGTCACGCGCTCGAGGATCACCTCGATGACCACCGGCACCCGGTGCTCGGCCATCCAGGCCTCGGCCTGGCGGATCGCCGGCGCGATCTCCTCGTGCCGGTGCACGCGGATCGCCTTGCAACCCAACCCCTCGACGACCTTGACATGGTCGACGCCGTAGCCGCGTGTTGCCTCGTGTTCGGGGGTGTTGACGTTGTCGAACGCCAGCTGCACGCAGTAGTCCATGCCGAAGCCGCGTTGCGCCTGGCGGATCAGCCCGAGGTAGCTGTTGTTGACGACGATGTGGATGTACGGCAGCTTGAACTGCGCGCCCACCGCGAGTTCCTCGAGCATGAACTGGAAGTCGTAGTCGCCCGACAGCGCGACGAGCTTGCGCTGCGGGTCGGCGGCGCGCACGCCCAGTGCCGCCGGCACCGTCCAGCCCAGCGGGCCAGCCTGGCCGCAGTTGATCCAGCGCCGCGGCCCGTAGACGTGCAGGAACTGCGCCGCGGCGATCTGCGACAGGCCGATCGTCGAGACGTAGGTGACGTCCCTGCCGAACGCGTTGTTCATGCACTGGTAGACGCGCTGCGGCTTCATCGGCACGTCGTCGTAGTTGGTCTTGCGCAGGTACTGCAGGTCGGCCTTGCGCGCGCGGCACTCGCCGGCCCAGGCGGTGCGCTCGCGCAGCCGCCCGGCGGCCCGCCACTCGCGGGCGACCTCGACGAACAGCGCCAGCGCAGCCTTTGCGTCGCTGACGATGCCGTAGTCGGGCGCGAACACGCGGCCGATCTGCGTCGGCTCGATGTCGACGTGGATGAACTTGCGACCCCTGCAGTAGACCTCGGGGCTGCCGGTGTGGCGGTTGGCCCAGCGGTTGCCGATGCCCAGCACGAAGTCGCTGGCCAGCAGGTTGGCGTTGCCGTAGCGGTGCGAGGTCTGCAGCCCGCACATGCCGGCCATCAGCGGGTGGTCGTCGGGGATCGTCCCCCAGCCCATCAGCGTCGGGATCACCGGGATGCCGGTCAGCTCGGCGAACTCGACCAGCAGGTCCGCCGCGTCGGCGTTGACGACGCCGCCGCCGGCGACGATCAGCGGCCGCTCGGCGCCGTCGAGCATCTCGAGCGCCTTCTCGACCTGCCGGCGCGACGCCGCGGGCTTGTACACCGGCAGCGGCTCGTAGGTGTCGATGTCGAACTCGATCTCGGCCATCTGCACGTCGAACGGCAGGTCGATCAGCACCGGCCCCGGGCGGCCCGAGCGCATCAGGTGGAACGCCTGCTGGAACGCACGCGGCACCTGCGCCGGCTCGAGCACCGTGGTGGCCCACTTGGTGACCGGCGTGGCGATCGCCGCGATGTCGACCGCCTGGAAGTCTTCCTTGTGCAGCCGCGCGCGCGGCGCCTGGCCGGTGATGCACAGGATCGGGATCGAGTCGGCCTGCGCCGAGTACAGCCCGGTGATCATGTCGGTGCCGGCCGGCCCGCTGGTGCCGATGCACACGCCGACGTGGCCGACCCTGGCGCGCGTGTAGCCCTCGGCCATGTGCGAGGCGCCCTCGACGTGGCGCGCCAGCACGTGCGCGATGGTCTGCCGCTCGCGCAGCGCCGCGTACAGCGGGTTGATCGCCGCGCCGGGCACGCCGAAGGCCTGCGTGACGCCTTCCTTCTCCAGCACCAGCACCGCGGCCATCGCGGCCTTCATCTTGGCCATGAATCGTCTCCAGCAGGTCGATGCCGCGATGGTGGCCGCGCCAGTCGCGCGAGGGAACCGAAGCGCGCGCAGATGAGCTATTCCATGGCGGAATGGCTGGCTATGATGCGCCGATGGATCGGGTTGCCGGCATCCGCCTGTTCATCCGCGTCGTCGAGACCGGCAGCTTCAGCCGTGCCGCCGCCGACCTGGGCATCACGCAGCCGACCGCGACCAAACACGTCGCCGCGCTCGAGGCCAAGCTCGGCGCGCGGCTGTTCCACCGCAGCACGCGCGGCGTCACGCCCACCGAGGTGGGCCACGCGTATTACGACAAGTGCAAGCTGATCGCGCACGAGCTCGACGAGGCCGACAGCCTGGCCGCGCTGATGAGCTCTCGCGTGCAGGGGGTGCTGCGCATCAGCACCTCGGTGGCCTTCGGGCGGCGCGTGATGACGCCGCTGGTGTTGCGCTTCATGCAGGAGCATCCCGGGCTGCAGGTCGACCTGAGTTTCGACGACCGCTACGTCAACCTCGTCGAGCAGGGCATCGACCTGGCGATCCGCATGGGGCGGCTCGCCGACTCGCAGCTCGGCGCGCGCTACCTCGGCGTCAACCCCTGGGTGCTGGTCGCCTCGCCCGACTACCTCGCGCGCCGCGGCCGGCCGGCGCACCCGCAGGACCTCGCGCAGCACGACGCGCTGATCTACAGCAGCGTGCAGGGCGACGAACGCTGGCACTTCAGCGGCGCCGACGGACGTGCGCTGCAGGTGCCGGTCAAGGGGCCGCTGCGCAGCAATAACCTGTCGGCGCTGCTCGCCGCGGCGCGCGCCGGCTTCGGGCTCGCGGTGCTGCCCTGGTACGTCGCGCACGACTCGGTGCGCGACGGCGCGGTGCAGCCGCTGCTGGCCGACTGGTCGCTGCCGGCGCAGGAGATCCACGCCGTCTACACGTCGCCCAAGCTCGTGCCGACCAAGGTGCGCGGCTTCGTCGACTGGCTGCAGCCCAGGTTCCCCGAGCGCTGGTGGGCACGCGACGCCGGCTGAGCCGGGGTGCGGTCGCTGGGGTCCGGCGTTCGGTCTGACAGAAGGGCCGTGCGGGCCAATAGTGCGCCTCTTGGCGAACGTGACCGTGCCCTTGCGGCCCGATGCAGACCTTCGCCGAGTTCCGCTGCCTGCGGTGGCCCGCGTACGACGGTTCAGCGAGCCAAGGCCAGCGGGCACCCTCCCACGCCATGTCCCCCGGGTCGGGCTGCGCCCGCCCCTCCTCCTTCACTTCCGTGGGAGGGTGCCCGCCGTCCTCGGCCTGCCGGCGCTGCGGTCTTCGACGGTCGGACACCCTTGCGGTGGCCCGCCGAGGACGGCGGGGGCCCCTGCCCGGGAGGCCAGGAGGGGCCCCCGGGCGAAGGACCGGGGGGGGGGGGAGGCGGGGGGAGGGGGCCCCCCCGCCTCCGCC